>NZ_AQOK01000043.1:0-11563 GCF_000364645.1 Xanthomonas sp. SHU 308
GCCAGCGCCACGCGCTCGCCCGGCCGCGCCACGCGGTGGCCGCGGGCGCGCAGGGCCTCGGCATCCTCGGCGCTGGCGTAGTGGTAGAGCATGGTCCGTTGCAGCAGCTCGGCGGGGTATTCCCGCTCCAGGTCGTCGACCCCAGTATGCGACGGGTTGCCGTGAAGACCGCAGTCGTGCGCCACCAGTTCGCCGTCGTCGGCATACCGGTTCAGCATTTCCGGGATCGGCCGGGTGTCCCCGCTCCACACCAGCGCGCCCTGCAGGCGCAGGCCGTAGGCGGTCTCCGGCCAGTGGTGACGCACCGGGAATACCTCCAGGCGCACGCCCTCGTGCCAGAACGCATCGCCCACCGCGATCAGTTGGAACGCATCCCAGAAGTTGGCGCCGCCCTCGGCCAGCACGTTCGGATAGTCGGCCACGCGGCGGTGCAGCAGCGGCAGCACCGTCGCCGGCACGTACAGGCGCACCTTGCCGCGACGCTCGGAAAAATAGCTGTCCACGAACAGCCGCTCGAAGCCGGCGACGTGGTCCAGATGCACATGGGTGACGAACAAGGCCTGCGGCATCGCGCCGTAGTGCGCCTGATAGGCGGTCAGCCCCTCGCCGCCGCAGTCGATGGTCAGCCATGGCCGGCCGTCGCGCTCGATGGTGGCCATCGGCGAGCCCAGCGCCACCGCCGAGGCATTGCCCACGCCCTGGAAACGCAGCGCCCAGTCCGTCATCAGCAGCCGCGCTCCCAGGCCAGGTCGTAGGCGCGGCGCAGGCGCGCGTAGTCCTTCTCCACCGCATCGACGCTGCGCTCGCCGCGCAGTTTCAGCAGCGAACGACGCAGCCGCTTGAGGTTGCGCTCGCGCCAGCGGGTGGCGGGAATGCGCAGCACGCCGCGGTCGAAGTCGATCAGCCAGCCGCGGCCGTTGCCGTCGAACAGGATGTTCTGCGCATTGAGGTCGGCGTGGTCGAGGCCGGCGCGATGGAAGCGCGCGATCAGCCGACCCGCCTCCTCCCACGGCGCGCCGCGGCCGGCCAGATGTGCGCGCTCGGCCAGCGAGCGCACGCCCTCCAGCCGCTCCATCAGGATCGCTGCGCGGTAGCGCAGCCCCTGGCGCAGATAGCAGGCCGCCAATGGCCGCGGCACCGGCAGCTTGCGCGCGATCAGCGCGCGCATCAGCCGGAACTCGGCGAAGCTGCGGGTGCGGTCGGCACCGGTCCACAGGTAGCGGTCGCGGACCAGCTTGGCGACCAGCCCACCGCGGCGGTACTGGCGCAGCACGCAGCTGCCGAACGGGGCATCGACGAACCAGGCGCCGCCGCGGCCGCCGGCATCCACCGGACGTGCGCGTTCGCCCCAGGCGGCGGCGGAGAACAGCGCCGGTTCGGCTTGCCGCAGCCGTTCGCGGTCGAACAGAATGGCCCCGTAGCCGCGGCCCTCGCGGTACGGCGTCAGCGCTTCGGTGGCGTCGAATGCAACCATCCAGCGAGTCTAACAACACCATGCCGGCAACGCTCCCTTCGTTGTGCCTGTTGCGCCTGTCGGCGCTGGGGGACGTGACCCACGTGGTGCCGCTGGTGCGGACCCTGCAGCGCGCCTGGCCGCAGGCGCCGGCGTTGCACTGGATCATCGACAAGGCCGGGCACAAGCTGCTCGACGGCCTGCCGGGCGTGGTCTTCCACCCCTACGACAAGCGCAGCGGCCTGGCCGGCATGCGCGCCTTGCGCCGCGCCCTGCCGGCGCCAGGTTTCGACGCGCTGCTGCAGATGCAGGTGGCGTTGCGCGCCAACGTGCTGTCGGCGTTCGTGCCGGCGCGCCGCCGCATCGGCTACGACCGCAGCCGCTCCAAGGACCTGCACGGCCTGTTCGTCAACGAACGCATCCCCGACCGCCCCGGCATCCACGTGCTGGAGGCGATCGGCAGCTTCTGCGAGCCGCTGGGGCTGCGCCAGACCGAGGTGCGCTGGGACCTGCCAGTGCCCGAGGACGCCCATGCCTGGGCGCGTGCGCAATGGCCCGAGGACGGCCGTCCGGCGCTGCTGATCTCGCCCTGCTCCAGCCATCAGCGTCGCAACTGGTATGCCGAGCGCTACGCCGCGGTGGCCGACCATGCCGCCGCGCAGGGCTGGCGGGTGGTGCTGTGCGGCGGCCGCAGCGACCTGGAGCGCAGCACCGCCGACGCCATCGTCGCGGCGGCGCGCACGCCGGTGCTCGACCTGGTCGGCCGCGACACGCTCAAGCAACTGCCGGCGCTGCTGCAGCGCGCCGCATTGGTGATGACCCCCGACTCCGGCCCCATGCACATCGCCAACGCGATGGGGACCAAGGTGCTGGGCCTGCACGCGGCCAGCAACCCGCGCCGCAGCGGCCCGTATTCGGACATCCGCTACTGCGTGGACAAGTACGACGCGGCTGCGCGCAAATACCTGGGCAAGCCGGCCGCGCAGTTGAAGTGGGGCAGCAAGATCGAGTTCGACGGCGTGATGGAACTCATCGCGGTGGACGATGCGATCGCCGCATTCGAGCGCTATCGCGGCGACCACGGCCACTGAGCCCGGTTGCGGCGCACGCGGCGCCGCTCTACCATCGCCGCGCGTCCTGCCGCCGACCCGGCCCGCAGGAGCCGCCGTAAGCGTTTACGTCAATCAACGCGCCAACTGCGCCGGATCCGTCCGGGGCTGTTTCCCGCCCGGGCCTGGCAGGCCGTTGGCGGGTGGCGCCTTCGATCGACCGGCTTACGGAGAGTCCGCAATGTCACGTTTCCCGCTGTTTTCCCGCAAGCTGTCCCCGCGCCATGCCGCCTGGGTCACCCCGCTGCTGCTGTCGGTGCTGATGACCTGCATCGTCTCGATGATCAGCACCCTGCGCAGCGTCGGGCTGGCGCCCGGTGTCGGCACGCTCTGGCTCGGCGCCTGGGCGCTGTCCTGGCTGGTGGCCTTCCCCACCCTGCTGCTGGTGCTGCCGCTGGTGCGGCGCCTGACCGGACTGGTGGTCGCACGCAACTGAGGTGCGGCGCGTTCCGGGAGACGGCAACGCCTCCCGGAACTCTGCCCTCACGCCGAGGCGTTGCGGTAGTCCTGGTAGGACTTCTCTTCCACGTAGCTGGAGCCCAGTGCCAGGTTGATTTCCTTCTTGAGCCGCGCGCGTTCGTCGTTTTCGTAGTACACGCTGCGCGCCAGCTTGATGAACTCCTCGTCGAAGGCCTGCGCCTTCTCCTTGATCCGGATCTCGTCCTCGATCACCCACAGGCGCTCGTTGACCGCCTTCAGTTCCGCGCGCAGGCGCGCCACGTCGCCGCCGGCCGCCGGATGCGCCATCCAGGTCTTTTCCAGTGCCGACAGTTCGGCACGCACATTGGCCAGCTTGCCCGGATCTTCGATGCGCTCGGACTTGATCTGCAGGATGGCGATCTTGTCGAGCAATTCGCCGAAGGACACGGGCACCAGGATTTCGGACATGGCAGACACCAAAACAGGAGAAGGAAGAGTGTAACGGCGACGCCTTAAGCCAGCGTCGGCACACTGTCGCGAGCGCCAAAAAGCAAAAGGCCCCTGACGGGGCCTCATGCGAAACTGGCGGGAAGGGGGGATGCACTCGGTGCATTCTGCACCTCGCCCTACGGGCGGCTGCGCCGTGCGCATCGACTGTCGCCGATGGGTCGAACCCGCGGGGCTTCTCACCCCCCCACTCCTGCACCGATCACACTCTGCGACCGCTGGAGGGTGCGCGCGCGATGAAACTGGCGGGAAGGGGGGGATTCGAACCCCCGAGGCGCTATAAACGCCTGCCTGATTTCGAGTCAGGTACATTCAACCACTCTGCCACCTTCCCGGGTGGTCCCCGGCGGACCGGGGGCGTGCATCATACGGTCCCCGCCGCGCGCGGACAAGCGGCCAGGCGCCGAGCCCCCGCAAGCGCCCCGGCGCCGCGGGGCGATGAACCCCGCCTGCTGCGTGCCGCGCGCGGCGATTGCCTGATCCGCGCGCGACCGCGATGATGCCCGTCGACCCCAGAAAACACCGGCCGGCCGCAGGCGCGCAATGATCGAATTCGGACATCTCACCCACGTCGGCCTGCGCCGCGACCTCAACGAGGACACCTACTACGGCGACCACGAACTAGGGTTGTGGCTGGTGGCCGACGGCATGGGCGGCCACGCCTGCGGCGAGGTCGCCAGCGCCCTGGCGCGCGAGGCCATCGTGCGCGAAGTGCGGGGCGGCACCGCCCTGGCGCAGGCCATCCGCATCGCCGACGAGGAGATCATCCGCGCCTCGCAGCGCCGCAACGACACCCTGCCGATGGGCACCACGGTGGTGGCGGCGCGGGTCCAGGGCAACCGCTTCGAGGTGGCCTGGGTCGGCGACAGCCGCGCCTATCTGTGGCGCGACGGCAAGCTGGCCCAGCTCAGCCAGGACCACAGCTACGTGCAGGAACTGATCGCGCAGGGCGCGCTCACCGCCGAGCAGGCGCGCGCGCATCCGCACCGCAACGTGGTCACCCAGGCGCTGGGCGTCACCGATCCGCAGCACCTCAACGTGGCCACGATGACCGGCGAGCTGCGCCCGGGCATGCGCCTGCTGCTGTGCAGCGACGGGCTCACCGAGGAAGTGGACGATGCCGGCCTGGCCAACGCGCTGGGCCACGACGACTGCAGCGCGCAGGAATGCGTGGACATGCTGGTCGCCGCCGCGCTCGACGAAGGCGGCTCGGACAACATCACCGCGATCCTGGTGCGCTGTCACTGAATTCGGTGCGGCGCGGCCGCCGCTCCGGCCGCGCAAGCCACGTCGGGGCACCGCTGGATACTGCATTCTTCACGCTCAAGCCGGCCAGGCTGCCCTGCAGGAGCAGTTGCAGCCGCGACCGGGCTTTACCGGGAACGCGCCGTCGCGGCTGACGCCGCTCTACAACAGACGTCCCATCGTCATTCGAGCGCCCTTCAGCCAGCCACCGCGTCCGCCACGACCGGTTCGGCGTCGTCCCACAGCGCGCGGCCGGCCTTCTTGCGCAGCTTCTCCAGCCGCGCCTGGTGCGCTTCCAGTTCCGAGGCCGTCGGCAACACCCGCGGCCGCGGCAGCAGCATGGTCATGTCGAATGCCGGACCCTGCGTCGCCGCATGCGCGGCGCCGTCCTCGGCCAGGGCGAAGCCGATTTCCTCCTGGCCGGAGGTCAGCGCGATGTACACGTCGCTGAGGATCTGCGCATCGAGCAGCGCGCCGTGCAGTTGCCGGTGCGAGTTGTCCACGCCCAACCGCTTGCACAGCGCATCCAGCGAATTGCGCTGGCCGGGGAAGCGCTCACGCGCCAGCAGCAGGGTGTCGATCACCGTGGCGCGATCGAGGATGCGGCCGTAGGACTCGCCCAGCCGCGACAGTTCGTAGTCCAGAAAGCCCAGGTCGAACGAGGCGTTGTGGATGATCAGCTCGGCGCCGTCGATGAACTCCAGGAATTCGTCGACCACCTCGTGGAATTCCGGCTTGTCGGCAAGGAAATCCAGGGTCAGGCCGGTGACTTCCTGCGCGCCGGGTTCGAAATCGCAGTCCGGGCGCAGGTAGCGATGGAAGTTGCGCCCGCTGGGGCGGCGTTCGAGCAGTTCCACCGCGCCGATTTCGACGACACGGTTGCCCTTCTTCCATTCCAGGCCGGTGGTTTCGGTATCGAGGATGATCTGACGCATGGGACTCGCAGCGGAAAAGGAAGACAAGATCAGGTCGCGACGGCGGCGCCGCCGGCGCGCACGTGCAGGGCCTGGTTGCGCGCCAGCTGGTCGACCCGCTCGTTGTCCGGATCGCCGTTGTGGCCCTTGACCCAGCGCCAGTCGATCGTATGCCGCTGCGCGGCCGCATGCAGCCGCTCCCAGAGATCGCGGTTCTTGACCGGATCGCCGCCGGCGGTCTTCCACTGCCGGCGCACCCAGCCCGGCATCCATTCGGTGATGCCCTGGCGCACGTACTGCGAGTCGGTGTGCAGCACGATCTGGCACGGCTCGTTGAGCGTCTCCAGCGCCATGATCGCGGCCATCAGCTCCATGCGGTTGTTGGTGGTGTGCGCCTCGGCGCCGGCCACCTCGCGCTCCAGTCCCTTGTAGCGCAGCAGCGCGGCCCAGCCGCCGGGGCCGGGATTGCCGAGGCAGGCGCCATCGGTATGGATGTCGACAGTCTTCATGAAACTCCGTGTTCAGATGGAAGCGACCGAGCCGCGCCAGCGGACCGGCGCGCGCAACGGAATGGGGCCGATGCCGGCGGCGGTGCGTTTTTCCGCCTGCAGCAGGCAGACCGCGCGCAGCGGCGCGGTGGAGGTGGCCGGGCCGACGCCGCCGCGGGTCGGCCACACCGGCCCGAGATAGCGCAGTTGCTCCACGCACGGCAGGCCGACCTGTTCGAGCAGGCCACGCCAGCTACCTGGCGGACGCGCCACCAGGCCCTGGCGGCGCCAGCGCAGCCGGTACGGGCTCACCGCATTGAGCGCGAACAGCCACACGCGGCCGCCCGGCATCAGGATGCGCTCGCATTCCTCCAGCAGCGCCGCCGCGTCGGCGGCGAGCACGTGCTGCAGGACGATGGCGTTGACGCTTTCCGACGGCAGCGGCAGTGGCAGCGTGCACACCAGGTCGCCGGCGTAGCCGCAGGCGCTGCGGTGCAGGCGCACGCCCCGCCCCGGCAGCTCGCGCGCGGGGGGCGGTAGCGGCACCGGGGCCAGCCACAGCCAGGGCTGCGCGGGGCGCTTGAGCAAGGCGTCGAGGATCAGCGGCTGCTCGGCCTGCAGCAACGCCTGCGCCCCGGCAGTATCAAACCAGGATGAGACGTTGGCTTGACGAGGGAGCGACACGGCAGGCATGGTGCCAATTCTATGCGACTGATCGCCCTGCCCGCATTCCAGGATAACTACATCTGGGCGATCGCCACGGACGACGGGCATGCGTTGCTGGTCGATCCAGGCCAGGCCGAGCCGGTGCTGGAGGCCGCGGCCCAAGGGCTGCAACCCGCCGCCATCCTGCTCACGCATCACCACGACGACCATATCGGTGGCGTCGCCGCCTTGCGCGAACGCTGGCCGGATCTGCCGGTGTACGCGCCGGACGACCCCCGCATTGCCGGATTTTCGTGCGAGCGGGTCGGAGAGGGCGACGTCGTGAAGGTGCTGGACTGGCAGTTCGATACCCTGGCCGTCCCCGGCCATACCCGCTCGCACCTGGCCT
The DNA here is from genome assembly GCF_000364645.1 of Xanthomonas sp. SHU 308. NCBI lineage: Bacteria > Pseudomonadati > Pseudomonadota > Gammaproteobacteria > Lysobacterales > Lysobacteraceae > Xanthomonas > Xanthomonas sp. SHU 308. Next base: position 7,191 of record NZ_AQOK01000043.1, read on the forward strand.
ACGTCGGCCAGGGCCATCTGTTCAGCGGCGATACGCTGTTCAGCCTGGGCTGTGGGCGCATGTTCGAAGGTACGCCCTCCCAGATGTTGGGTTCGCTGCAGCGCCTGTCCGCCCTCCCGGGGCAGACGCTGGTCTGCTGCGGACACGAATACACCTTGGCCAATGCGGCATTCGCCGTCACGGTCGATCCCACCAACGCTGCCCTGCGGCAGCGCCATCAGGAAGCCCAGGCCATGCGTCACGCTGCCCGCCCCACCGTTCCCGTCACGCTCGCCAGCGAACTGGCAACCAATCCGTTCCTGCGCACCGCTTCGGCGGCGATCCAGCAGGCGATCGGCGCCCGGCTCGGCCGGGGGGTGTCCGACGAAGTGGAAGTCTTCGCCGAATTGAGGCGCTGGAAAGACGATTTCCGCGCATGAGGGCGCTGGCGTTGACGGCGGCGCTGACGCTGGCGATAGCGTCGGCGGCGCCCCCCGCGGCGGCCGCGACTCCGCTTGCGGCGGCACTCGAGCAGACCGTGGCGGGCCTGAACGGCCTGCCGACGGACGCGGCGGCACTGCCGCCGCCGACCACCCGTAACGGGCACGACATCCTCGCCCGCTTCCGCGACGGCCTGGCCGATGCGCGCTGCGACGCCGGCGCCACCGATGCGCGCTGGCAGCAGCAGTTCTCGCGCGCGCCGTCGCGGCTGGCCGACGAGGACGAGGACGTGCTGCCGCTGTTCGGCTACGTGGTCGACGAACTGCGTGCTGCCAACCTGCCGACCGAGTTCGCGCTGATCCCGTTCGTGGAGAGCGGCTACCGCCCGGCCGCGCGCAACAGCAGCGGCCCCGCCGGCCTGTGGCAGTTCATCCCCGGTACCGCGCGCAACCACGATGTCCCGCTGGAGAATGGTTACGACGGCCGTCTGTCCGCGGTGGACTCCACCCGCGCCGCAGTGCGCTACCTGAAGACCCTGCACGGCATGTTCGGCGGCGACTGGCGCCTGGCGATCATGGCCTACAACGCCGGCGAATACCGCGTGCTGCAGTCGATGCGCCGCGCCGGCATGAACGCGCAGAACGCGCAGCCGGACAAGCTGCCCGGGCTGTCCTCGGTCACCTACGCCTACGTCGAGAAACTGCACGCGCTGGCCTGCGTGCTGGAACAGGCGCAGACCCGCGACGAATGGATGGCCTCTCTGGATCGCGACGTGCCGATCCTGCAGGCGCAGACCCTGCCCGCCGGCATGGCACTGGACGAATGGGCGCGGCGCCAGGCGCTGCAGGGCAACCAGCTCGCCCGGCTGAACCCGGCCCTGGGCAGTGGCCGCAGCACCAAGCGCGCGCTGCCGGTGCTGGCGCCGCGCAGTCTGGGCGGCCCCGTGCTGGCCCAGGACACCGCGCCGCCGGCGCAGGACGACACCCCGGTCGTCGCCACCGTGGCCAGCGCCGACGACGCTCCCGCGCCAAACCGTGCCAAGCGCGCCGGCGCACGCCCCCGCCACACGCACACCGTGCGCGACGGCGACACCGCCTGGAACATCGCCAAGCGCTACGGCATCACCGTGCAGGCGCTGCTGATGAAGAACGGCCTGTCCGCGCGCAGCGTGCTGCGTCCCGGCATGGTGCTGAGCTACGAGGACTGATCGCGCTCCCGCTGCGGCGGGACGAGGTCCGGCCCATGCTGCAACGTCCGCGGATGTGCAGCCACGCCGCGGGGATGACCACTCGTTTCCCCGCGCCTACGACCAGCATGATCGCCTGCAAGGCAGGCCTATCACGGCATCCAGCACCGACGACAACTGCGCGCCTTGCCCCTAGTCCGGCATGAAGAAGATCCTGGCCCGGCGCGCAATGCCGGTGGTGCCGACGGCGCTGCACAACATGTGGACCAGCATGTGGAGCAAGTGCAACGCGCGGCTGCGGCAGCAGTTATGCCTCGATCGCCACGCGCACAGCGCCTCGTGCCAGGCGAAGGCGACGGCGTGACGCGCTTGCCACCCCTTCACCACCACCAAGCCTGCCGGCGACCACAGCCGCATGCCTGCACTTGCCGCGCCTCTCCCCACGGCGACGCGCGCACGTCGATCAGCCACGCACACGTCGATGCCCCTGAAACGCAACAGGCCCGGCAATGCCGAGCCTGTTGCGTGCCGCTTTGCGCTGTCGAAGCCGCGGTTACAGCTGCGATTCCTGCACGCTGATCTTGAAGTGCTTGCGCATCGCATCGACGTAGGCCTTGGCATCGGCCTCGCCTTCGATCCGCGCCAGTTGCTGCTGGAACATGGTCTGCTGCTCGGCCGGCACCTTGCTCAGGTCGCCCGGCGTCACCTTGGTGACCGCAAACAGCGCATAGCGCTTGCCCACGGTGCCCGGCGCGGCAGGCAGCTCGACCTTGCCCACCGACGGCTTGCCGTCGGCCGGCTGCGGCGCGCTGAAGATCGCCTGGCTGGCCTGCGCGCTCGGCATCGGCACGTTGCGCGGCAGACCCGGCATCGGGTTGATCTGCAGCTTCTCCGCGCCGGCCAGGGCCTGCAGGGTCTCGCCCTTGCGCAAACGCTCCAGCAGTGCATCGGCCTTGGCAGCGGCCGCCTTGGCGGTGCGGTCGGCATGCACCGCGGCCACGACCTGCTCGTGCACCTTGGCCAGCGGCTGGATCTGTTCCGGCTGGTGCTGGGTCACGCGGATCAGCACGCTGTGGTTCGGCCCCAGGTTGATCGGGTCGCTGACCGTGCCGTCCTGCACCAGGGTGTCGGAGAACGCGGCGCGCAGCACCGCCGGCTGTGCGGCGATGCCACTGGCGGTGGCGCGCGAGAACGGCCCCAGCGTCTGCACCGGCAGTCCCACTTCCTTCGCCGCCGAAGCCAGCGCGGTCGGGTTCTTGTAGACCAGGTCCACCAGCTTGCCGCTCAACTCGCTGAAGGCCTTCTCGCTGTCGGCCTTCAACTGCTCGCTGGCGAGCTGGTCGCGCACCTGCTCGAACGACTTGCCTTCGCCGCCCTTGACCTGGCGCAGCTGGATCACGTGATAGCCGAATTCGCTCTTGATCGGGCCGACGATCTCGCCGGGCTTCATCGCGAACAGCGCGTCCTCGAACGGCTTCACCATCACGCCCTTCTCCACCCAGCCCAGATCGCCGCCGGCGTTCTTGGAACCAGGATCGTCGGAGTTGGCGCGGGCCAGCGCGGCGAAATCGGCGCCGGGCTGCTTGGCTTCGGCCGCCAGCTTGGCCGCCTTGGCCTCGGCCGCCTTCTGCGAGGCCGCGTCCTTGCCGGCGCTGATCAGGATGTGCGAAGCCAGCCGCTGGTCGGGCTCGACGAAGCGCGCCTTCTCGTCGTCGTAGCGCTTGCGCAGCGTCGCCTCGTCGGCCGGCTTGACCGGCGGCAGGCTGGCCGCGTTGAGGTCGACGTACTCGATCGTCACGGTTTCCGGCTGCTTGAAGTCGGACTTGTGCGAGTCGTACCACTGCTGCACCTGCGCGTCGCTGACCGGTGCGGTGTCGGCCGGCATTTCCGGCAACAGCGCCATCTCCACGTCGCGGGTCTCGCCCAGCATCTTCAGCAGGCGCTCGGTTTCCGGCTTGGTGGCGAACGCCGATTCGGCGATGCCGGAAGGAATCACCGACTGCTGCAGCGCGTCGCGCACCAGTTGCTGGAACATGGTCGGCGTCCGCGGCGGCGTACCCGAGGCCAGGGCCAGGCGGTAGCGCTCCGGATCGAACTTGCCGTCGTTCTGGAACGCAGGCATGGAGCTGATGTAATCGCGCACCGCGGCATCGCCGATGACCACACCGGCGCGCTCTGCCGACAACTTCGCCACCTGCTCGTCGATCAGCTGATCGAGCAGCTTGCGCTTGTTGTCGATGCTTTCGAACGCGCGCGGATCGAAGTTCTCGCCCTGCTGTTCGCGCGCCTGGATGCGCGCCTGCTCGAAGCGGGTACGGAACTGCTCCGTGCTCACTTCGTGGTGCTGCCACAGCAGCGACACCGGCCACCACGACGGCGCCGACGACCACCACGACGGCGGCGCCTGCACCTTGGCGACATTGTTGGCACCGACGCCACCGAGGTAGCTGTTGTCGATGACGAACAGGAACGGAATCATCAACAGACCGATGATCGCGGTGGCGATCCAGCCCGAGGTCTTTTCGCGAAGTTTCTGCAGCATTGGGAACCGACGGCCTATTGGCGAGCCGCGCAGTTTAACCCGCTTCACGCCTTGCGGCAGAATCGGCGGCCCGGCAACCCGCGCCGCTCATGCGTCAAGGCGGCGAATCCGGAGCGCATCGAGGACCAAAAGCAGCGCACTGCGGAAAAAAAGAAACCCCCGATCGCTCGGGGGTTTCGCGTACAAATGGCGGAGTGGACGGGACTCGAACCCGCGACCTCCGGC
>NZ_AQOK01000044.1:0-5567 GCF_000364645.1 Xanthomonas sp. SHU 308
TGGAGACCGGCGACCTGTTCGCGCCGGCGGCCGCCACGGTGCCCGAGCGCCGGCCGGCCGACCTGCCGCATCTGTCGCTGCCCGACCACCACGACGTGCGCGGCAGCGACATCGTGGTGCGGCGACTGCACGGTGCGCTGGCCGCCGCTGCCGAATGCGGGCCGCGCGATTTCGCCGACCTGCTGCAGGTGCCGGGCGTCGGTGCGCGCACGGTGCGCGCGCTGGCGCTGGTGGCCGAGGTGCTGCACGGCGCGCCGTGCCGTTTCAGCGATCCGGCACGGTTCTCGCTGGCCCATGGCGGCAAGGACCGGCATCCGTTTCCGGTGCCGACGCGGGTCTACGACCACACCATCGGCGTGCTCAAGACGGCGGTGGCGCAGGCCAAGCTGGGCCGCGAAGAGAAACTGGACGCGATCCGCCGCCTGGACGCGCAGGCGCGCCTGCTCGAACCGACCGCGCGCGGGCCGTCGGTGGACGACTACATCGCCGAGGAACGCGCGCAGTCGCATGCCTATGGCGGGCGCAGTGTGTTCGGCTGGGAGCCGGCGCCGGAGGCTGTGGCGGAGAGACGCACCGCACGCGCAAAGTAAGAGCTCGGCTAGTGGCCTGGCTACGACGCGATCGAACCGGCTGTCGGGTGTCGTGCAGGCGTCGACGGCGATTCGCCCGCGATGCGCGAATCCATCTGCGCAACCGACCTCGTTGCAGTCGGGACTGAAGTCCCTCCCACAAGCAGGGACTTGTGGTCAGCGCTGCCGTCGGCACTCGCGCACAAGATCACGGTTGCGCCTCTCCGGGAGTCCGCTGTCATGCCATAGCGCTGGTCGGAGGAGGGAACGCGGTCTGAGCGCGTGCCAGGTTCCTCCCGTTCGAGCGATCGCCCGTATCATGGCCGCCCCCGGCGCACGGCGTCGGGGGCTCCGAACGACGCGTACGCCGAAGGACGTTTTTCCCAGCATGTGGTCTGCCATCAGCAACTTCGGCGACGCGGCGATGACGCTGCCGCTCGCGCTCGTCTGCGCACTGTGGCTGGCGCTGGGTAGCGCGGGATGGCGTGCCGCGGCGACGTGGCTTGGCCTGCTGGCGAGCGCCGCGGCCCTGGTCGGGGCGACCAAGATTCTCTACGCCGGCTGTGGGGTGGAGCTGCGCGCGCTGCAGTTCCGGGTGATCAGTGGACACACCATGCTCGCCGCCTGCGTATGGCCGATGGTTTGCATGCTGTGCCTGCGCGCCCGTCCGCGGCCGCGGCTGGCGATCGCCTGCGGTTTCGCCATCGCCAGCGTGATCGCCATTGCCCGCGTCTACGCGCGAGCGCACAGTCTGTCCGAGGTCGCGGCCGGTGTGGTGGTCGGGGCCGCGACGACGGCGTGCTATCTGCAGTGGCGCGGTGCGCCGCAGTTGCCCGCGCGCCTGCGCATGTGCGCCATCGTGTCGGTGGTCCTGGTCGGCGCGTTGATGTACGGACGCCACGCGCCGATCCAGCATGCCATCCAGACCTATTCGCCGGCGTTGTGCGGTCGCGACAGCTGATGGCGCCGTCTTCCGCGTGCAGACATATGCACGTGCGCTTCGCCTGTCGTATGCCTGCTCTTGACCTGCGCGTTGCTACACCCGGAGCCGATGGCCGTCGTGGCCGCTTTCAGGAGATGTATCGATGCCGGAGCAATCCACCACCACCCGTGCGCGCCGCGCCAAGCGCAAAGGCAAGGCCGGCACGACCCAGGCCGGCGAGTTCGTGCGCGAGGAGATCGACCGCGTGCGCGAGGGCAAGACCCAGGTGAAGTCGACCAAGCAGGCGATCGCCATCGGCCTGTCCAAGGCGCGCCGCGCGGGAGTCAAGACCGGTGCGTCGAAGACCGCGTCGAAAGCCACCAAGAAGAAGGTTGCGCAGGAAGAGGCCAAGGGCGGCAAGCAGGCCAAGCCGTCGCCAACGCGCTCGCGCGGCGCCAAGAAGGCGCTGAAGACCGCCAGCAAGAGCAAGAGCGCGACGCAGACCGTGGGCAGCGAGGCGCTGTCGACGCAGACCAAGCGCGCAGCGAAGAAGCGCAGTGCCAGCAGCCGCTCGGCCGCGGCGAAGAAGGCCGCGCAGACCAAGGGAGCGACGGTGCGCAAGAGCGCTGCCAAGAAGGCTGCGAAGACCCGGGCCAAACAGGCCGGTACGCGAACGGCTGCCGCCAAGAAGCGCACGGCGAAGACCGCTTCGGCCAGGAAGACGCCGGCCAAGAAGGCCGCGAGCAAGAAGGCGGCGAGCAAGACTTCTTCGGCAAAGAAGACTGCGACCAAGAAGACGGCCTCGAAGAAGACGGCATCCAGGAAGACAGCGTCGAAAAAGTCGACGGCGAAAACCGCGGTCGCCAGAAAGACGCCAGCGAAGAAGAGCGCATCCAGCAAGCGTAAGACCAGCAAGCGCGCAGGCAAGACGTCGTCCGCGCGCACACGCGGTTCGCGCTCGAGCGGCTAGTCGCTCCATGGCGCGCGGCGGCGGATGCCACCGCCGCGCGTCGACGCATCCGCGATCGGCGCGACTCGCCGGGGTCTTACAGCTCGGTGTACTTGGTGATGCGGCACTTGGCGCGCTCCACCGGATACTTGGCGGCGTTGGCCAGCATCTTGCGCTGCGCGGCGTCGATCGGATCGATCTCCAGCTTGTCGCACAACTGGACCAGATACAGCAGCACGTCGGCGATCTCGCTGCCGACCTGCTGCTTTTTTTCTGCAGACAGTTGCTTGCTCTGCGCATCGTCCAGCCACTGGAAGTGCTCCAGCAATTCCGCCGCTTCCACCGACAGCGCCGCGGCGAGATTGCGCGGACTGTGGAACTGACCCCAGTCGCGGGCGTCGGCGAAGGCGCGCTGGGCGGCCTGCAGGTCGTGGAGGCTGTCGGGCATGGCATCGGCTCGCAGTGGGGACGGCGCATGGTAAAGCAGCAATCACGCGCGCAGGCGCTGCGGTCGCGACATCGGACTCACGGCGTGGTCACCGACGATGCACGGCATCGGCGGCGACACTGCGGGCACGTTCGCAGACGAAAGGACCTACCCATGCAAGCTCTGACCTATCACGGCACCCGGGACGTGCGCGTGGAAACCGTTCCCGACCCGGTGCTGGTCGAGACCGACGACATCATCCTGCGCGTCACCGCCACCGCGATCTGCGGCTCGGACCTGCACCTGTACCGCGGTAAGATCCCCGATCTGCACACCGGCGACGTGCTCGGGCACGAGTTCATGGGCGTGGTGGAAGACGTCGGCCCGGACGTGCAGCGGGTGAAGAAGGGCGACCGCGTGGTGATCCCGTTCGTGATCGCCTGCGGCGAGTGCTTCCATTGCCGCCTGACCGAATACGCCGCCTGCGAGACCACCAACACCGGCAAGGGCGCGGCGCTGAACCAGAAGGGCATCCGCCCGCCGGCGGCGCTGTTCGGCTACAGCCATCTGTACGGCGGCGTGGCCGGTGGCCAGGCGGAGTACGTGCGCGTGCCCAAGGCCAATGTCGGCCCGTTGGTGGTGCCGGACGTGTTGCATGACGAGCAGGTGCTGTTCCTGTCCGACATCCTGCCCACGGGCTACCAGGCGGCGGTCAACGCGGGCGTGCGTCAGGGCAGTACCGTGGCGATCTTCGGCGCCGGCCCGGTCGGGCTGATGACCGCGGCCTGCTGCCGCATGCTCGGCGCCGAGCGGATTTTCATGGTCGATCGCTATGCGTACCGGCTCGACTTCGCGCAGCGCACCTACGGGGTGATTCCGCTGAACTTCGAGGAAATCGACGATCCGGCCGACATCATCGTCGGCCAGACCGACGGGCGTGGCGTGGACGCCAGCATCGACGCGGTGGGCTTCGAAGCCAAGGGCAGCACGGTGGAGACGGTGATGGCCACGCTTAAGCTGGAAGGCAGCAGCGGCACGGCGCTGCGCCAGTGCATCGCCGCCACCCGCCGCGGTGGCACGGTCAGCGTGCCGGGCGTGTATGCCGGCTTCATCCACGGCTTCCTGTTCGGCGATGCCTTCGACAAGGGGCTGAGCTTCAAGATGGGCCAGACCCATGTGCAGCGTTTCATGCCCGAACTGCTGGAGCACATCGGCGAGGGCCGGCTGCGGCCCAACGAGATCATCACCCACCGCCTGAGCCTGGCCGAGGCGGCGCAGGGGTATTCGATCTTCGACAAGAAGGAGCAGGACTGCCGCAAGGTGATCCTGACGCCGTGACCGTGGTGTGGCCGGGTGCCCCATGGCGGGTCACCCGGCCCGCGCCTGAAGGTGTCGGAACGGGTGTAAAGCATGGTGCGTTGCACCACCTGCGAGGCGGTCCTGCGCCCCTGGGCATGGGCGTTCGGCCTGCCTGGCGCGAATGGGGGACATAGCGCCAACCGTCCGTCGCGAACAGGTGAAGATTTCACGCCTCCTTCACCTTGCTCCGATGTAGATGCGCCGCCCCGAGGCTCGGGATAAGTTTTTCCCGCCGTCGCCGTCAGGCGCCCACGCAGGAGTGGCCCTCCTGCTTCTTGTCAAGTGCGTGACAAGCTTTTTGACCGCGAATCAATGACTTGGATGTTTCGATGCGGTGCGGGTGGCATCGGTGGCTTGTCCACAGGGGGTGTGGATGACTTCTGCATAAGGTTGTGGATAAGGCCGATGCCGGCCCGTGACACAACAGTGTCAAGAGGGGTGGCGAAAAATTGACCAGGCGATTTTGCGGCCGCCAGTGGGCCGCACCTTGGGGCCTGTGCCGTGACCTCGCAGGGGGCATATCGGGGGCGTAGTCGGGGCGGTGGCGACGGGCGCCGATCGCCTCGCGGTCGTATCGGTGCCTGTGCGGCACGGCAGTCCGGAGCACGCGCGGGGGCGACTATCAGGCGAGGGCGTGGCTGCCCCGGGGCGATGGCAGTGCCAGCGTGCCGAAGATCCTGGATCGCGACCAGCGTGTGGCCCCGGGTTCCGCGTGAAGCCGGCGCCCTGTCAGCTTTCCCGGCATCGCCATGGCGCCAGCCGTGCGGCGCCATGGCGGAAACCGCTGCCCTGCTCAGGCCAGCAGGCGCAGCTTCGGCTCGCGGCTCCACTGGCGGGTCTTGGCCGCGGTCACGAAGCCCTTGCTGTCGCTGGCTTCGACCACCCCGGCATCCTTCTGCACATTGCCGGCCTTCAGCAGCGGCTGCGCGCCGGCGTCGGCGGCGATCGCCTTGAGGTGGGCGAAAGCGTTGCTGACGAAGTCGATGGCCGCCGACTCCTTGCTCAGCCGCTTGCCGGCCTCGGCCGACAGCACCACCGCCACCGCGTCGAACACGAACGAGGGTGTGCCGGCCAACTGGCCGTCGGCGGCCAGGCGCTTGCCGTCGCTGAGGACGGCGCCCCCTAGCTTGGGCGCGACGATCTTGACCGCCGCGCCGGCGTCGGTGGCGGCCTTGCGCAGGTCGCGCACCAGTTTCGCGTCCGAGCCCTCGTCGATCAGGATGCCGATCGCGCGGCCCTGCAGGGTCGGCTTCATGCGGCCGATGAGCTGCAGCGCCGGCGACAGCGGCAGGTCCTGCGGCGCGACCGCGGCCGGCGGCGCCGGCGGCAGCGCGTCCAGGC
>NZ_AQOK01000045.1:0-3026 GCF_000364645.1 Xanthomonas sp. SHU 308
AAGCCTGTCGGTAAGGACGAGTATCTACTTGCAGCAATATCTGAACTTCAACAAGAGGTTCGTTCGTTAGCAAAAGCCAACCGTAGCCGCGAAACAATAACAACGACCAGGCTGGGAGAAATTTTCTCGAAAAATTCGCTTGAGAAGCGTTTACCTTCCGAGCAAGAATTTGTTTTTAATCGCTTCATGAGCATAGAGGATCCTTCAGGCCTTATGCAAGAGCTGAGTGATCAGAATTCTCCGGCGTTTAGAATAATGCTTGAGGATTATTTATCTCATCTACCCCAGAACATTGCCAGCAAGGATCGACACGTACTTGAAACCCGCAAGAGACTTGCTGAGGCGATCAGATTATTCAAGCACGCAAGTGGAAGCTAGCAATTCATCTCAGCCAACGCCGCTTCGCGGTCAGCCTAAGCCAGGAATTAGCCGGCACAGAAACGGAGTCAATTGTGTGTCCAAGAACCAACTAGACGGAGATTAACTTGTATCACTTGACTGAATTCAAGAAGAAAACCGACCTTCAGCGGCGCTACGGAAGCAACGCATACATTCTATGGGTACTTGGCCTTTACCTTGACGAACCGGACTTGGAGGCGCTTGCATCGCGTGCGTTGACAGACGGCAGCAACGACAAGTGTATGGACTTCGTTGAAATTGATAAGACTGGACAGAAGATCGTAATCGTCCAAGGTTTTTTCTCCGAGAAGTCCTCGGACAAAGCGAAGTCAAAAAAGGCATCCGATCTAATGATTGCGGCGTCGTGGATTGCACACGGCGACAGCAATGCGAAGACGATAAACGAACGCGCTCGAGCTCGCTCTCTGGAATGCCGGCAAGCGCTTGAGTCGGAAGAGATCGAGGCAGTTGAGCTCCTTTACATTCACAACCTTCCTGAGTCTCTAAACAGTCAGGAGGAGTTAGACACATGTCAACGTGCCGCGTCGAAACTCTTTGGCGACAGTGTTTTAGTTACCTGCAAAGAGTTTGGTCTTCGTGAGATCGAGACACTCTTCAATGAGCGCTCGTCACAGATCCTCGTAAAGGATAGAATTAAGATCAACGGAACATGGCTTGGCACGCAGAAGTCAGCGGACTGGACCGCGCATGTTTACTCCGTCAGAGGTGAGTGGCTGCGCGAGCTCTTTAAGGAATACGACGAGAGATTGTTCTCCGCAAACTATCGGGGATTTCTTGGAATAAGTCGCCGAAAAAAGATTAACTCGGCCATTCGCTCTACGGCGAGTTCCCAGCCGGAAGACTTCTGGGTATTCAATAATGGCATCACGCTTTTAACGGATGCACTCACAAGGCGGGGCGCATCAAGTCACCTGACTGGAATATCAATAATAAACGGAGCGCAAACAACTGGCTCTCTTGGTCATGTAGGACAGGAGACGGAACTCTCAAACGTCTGGGTTATGTGTCGTGTTGTGGTATGCAAGAGCCCAGACTTGGTCGAGGAAATTGTTAAATATAACAACACGCAGAACAAGATCACGACTTGGGATCAATATGCCAACGACGAGACCCAAAGTTCGCTCCGCACACAGTTCAAGAACATAGGATTCGACTACAGCGTCAAGCGGGGTTTTGACTCAGTTGAAGCGGAGATTGGCATAGAGAAAGCTGCGCAGCCAGTTCTCGCGTTCAACGGCCACTACGTTGACGCCATTCGGAGTAAGAATGCAGTGTTCGATCGACCGGAGATCTATCGAAAGGCATTCTCGGATCGTACTGCAACACACATATTACTGGCCTACTCGTTCTCTCGGTCTATTGACGAAGTAAAACGGTCTCTCGCAACGAAAGCCGAAAGAACTGAGAACGAAGAGAAGCAGCTTTCCTTGTTCAACTACCTGAGTTTCAAATCATTTCTGCTTGCGTGTATTGGCGCGTCGCTACAGCAATTCGTGGGCGGCAGCTTTGAGTCGAGCAATGCACGACTAGCTCCTCAGGCAATAAAAAATACAGTTGACGAGATTGCCACGCAATTCGACCGCATCACGCGCCAAGTATTAAGAGCTGTGTCTACAAGCATCGAAAATAGGGTTCGACGAGAAAGCGTGTCTGTGGCAAGGATCCTGAAGAGCGAATCCAGCCTTATAGAAATGCGTAGCGACTTAAACTCGTTCTTGGAGTCGGTTCTCGATGGGCAGCAAGACGCAGGCTACAAGAATCTAATTCACACATCGTGACCTACTCATTGATCGTGGCGGGTTTGCGCGACAATGGCCGAGAAACAGGATTAGGTTAACTTCGGAAGCTAAGTTGCTTTACTCGGCGTTTAGCTGTCCACTACTAGTTGGATCTACGGAAATTTAAATGAAACTTGACGATATTAAGCCTCATAAAGAGTGGTCTACCGGCCAGCTTCAAGAGTTGGCGGAATCACTTGAACGCGACTTTCAACAAGGCTATGTAATTGAAGAAACGGAAAAAGGTACGTTACGCATATCGTTTGAGCACGCGGTCGGACGATTGGGAAAGCTCAAGTTTGAGGTATTCTCTAAGGAGCACGCCCCGCCTCATTTCCGCGTAACTTATGGCGACGAGAGCGCCAATTTCTCCATCAGAGATTGTACCAAGCTAAACGGCGGACTTAATCAGTACGAGAAGAACATCGCGATTTGGCACCGGGAAAACAAGCAAGCAATAATAGACAGATGGAATGCCACTCGCCCTAGTGACTGCCCTGTCGGTCCGTATGTCGAGTGAACGCGCAGGTGCCATCTAACAGTGGATAACGGGGTAAACAAAAACAGGGGCCAGAGTGCACTTTTCTTGTGTGCGACACCTTTGAAAACTAGCCCAGGAAAAACAGGGGTCAGAGTGCATTTTTATTGTATGCAAGGCAATTTAAAGTTAGCTCTGACCCCAGTTCTGGCAACGGCGCCAGAAGGGTTTTGTGAGCCGCTCTAAACCCTGGCCATGGCCCGAACCAAGAACGACAAGCACCCAGTCTCCGGACCCAAGCCATCGGCATCGGGCCGGCCACTGGGCATGGCCGATCTCGACTGGCTCGG
>NZ_AQOK01000046.1:0-13279 GCF_000364645.1 Xanthomonas sp. SHU 308
CCTCGCTTTCAGGTGTCCGAGTTATCAGGGGTGGCTCAGGTTGACTTCTAATCGTCGCGTCTCTTCATAGCAAGCAACTTACCAATTGCCTTTGCGCATGAATCCACAAGCGGTCATAGCAACGGCTCCCACGGATTGACGATGGGAACTCCCGTGGGCTCGAAATCAGAGACGTTGCGCGTAACCACCGCCATACCATGCACCAACGCCGTCGCCGTGATAAGCGCATCGCGCTCGCCGCGCTTGTCGGGTATATGCAACCGGGCGCAGCGTTGCGCCACAGCGATATCGATCGGCAATGTACGCCCGGAGAACTCGGGCAGTACGTGCTGCTCTAGCCACGAGCGCAGCATGCCGCCCTGGGTAGCGTCCTTGCGTTCGATCGACAGAACGCCAAGCTCCAGCTCCATGACGGTGATGGCCGAGATGAAGAGATCGGCGGCATCGACACTTTCCGCCCACGCCGCCACGTTCGCATCCGCTTTGCCGAGCCGCACCTTGCGCAACTCAGACAGCACGTTGGTGTCGAGCACGTACATCACGAAAGATCAGCCGGCTGGGCTCCAATCGTCACGCGCGGCGGCTCAAACTCGACGTCTGCAATGCCTGGCATCGCCAGCGCATCGGCAATGTTGCGCCGCTGCCTGGTCAGCCGTTGATAGTCTTCGAAGCTCAACAGTACGTGCGCAGGCTTGCCGCGGTCAGTGATGAACACCGGGCCGCTCTTGGTGGCCTTCTTTGCCCGCGTAACGTCCTGATTCAGTTCCCGACTTGATAGCGTTGTGATGGTCATAAGGCACCTCCTAGATCCGCTCAATGTAGTTACGTTACTACAACAGTGCTTGAGGGGGCAAATGACGGATCAACACGGCCACGAGTGTCTCAGCCAGGCAGCCCTTCCTGTCGAGAACGGGCCGGGTTCTCTCCTAACATCCGCTATTTTCAAGAGCGGACAACATGCAGTCGCCGTTGCATGCTGCTGGTAGACCACTAGCAATCGCTACTGCCTGCATCACATCGCCCCACGCAGCTATCGCTGCCAGGACTAGCTCCCCACACTTCTGCTAGTTAACCTGGTGACACGCGAGAGGAGCTATATGGCACGAGGCACAGACTGGTCGCACGAAGAAGTGGAGGCCTGCGTCGCCGACTACTTGCACATGCTCACGCTCGAACTGAACGGCCAGCGGTATAGCAAGACCGTCCATGCACGTGCGCTGGCCGAGCGGATTGACGGGCGCAATCGAGCCGCCATCGAGTTCAAGCACTGCAACATCAGCGCAGTCCTTCTCGCACTCGGCTACCCGTACATCGATGGCTACAAGCCGCGCGGCAACTACCAGACCCTGTTGTTCGACGTGGTGGGAGGTCAGGCGCAGTCGAACGATGCACTACAGGCTGCTGCTCAATCCGCGGTGCTGCGGCCTGCCGTCATGGTCGCCCCAGAGGATACGGATGCCGTATGGGTTCCGGCACCGACAGCGGCACGGGTACGAGAGACACCACCTATCTACCTGCCCAGATTCTCGCCTATCCAACGCGACTACCTGGCACAAGAAGCGCGGAATCAATCGTTGGGCCGGGCCGGCGAGTTGTTCGTAATAGAGTTGGAAACCCGCCGCCTTCATGCAGCCGGCCAAAAACGCCTGGCCAATCGGGTCGAGCACATAGCCGCTTCTCAAGGCGATGGCCTAGGCTACGACGTACTCTCCTACGAGACCGATGGCCGAGAACGACTCATCGAGGTAAAGACCACCGCGTTCGGCATCCTGACTCCATTCCATGTCAGCCGCAACGAACTGGCGCGCTCGGAAGTCGATGCTGACAAATACCGCCTCTATCGTCTCTTCGACTTCCGCGCAAAGCCACGCCTATTCGATCTGCCCGGCGCCATCACTTCGCATTGCCTTCTCGAGGCAACCATGTACATCGCGCGCTTCTAAGACGACGGCCTCACCAACACTACAAGAATGGGGTCGGGCTCACTTCCAACGTCCGCTCATCTTGAAAAGCAGACAGCATGCAATTGCCTTTGCATGCTGATGGTGGGCCCACCAGGATTCGAACCTGGAACCAAAGGATTATGAGTCCTCTGCTCTAACCGTTGAGCTATAGGCCCGGATGCGTCCGGAGCGGGCGGGCGATGCGCCGGCCGCCGGCTTGGCGCCTCTGGCGTACTCGCTGGGGAGGCGCCGAAGCAGCGTGAGTTTACAGTTCGACGTGGCGCGCTGTCTTCCCGGGACGGGAGCGTCGGGGCTCCCACGCAGCTTACCCCTACGCGTGAAAACGGTAGCGGGCCGTGCTGACACCCATCAGCAGGGGCCGCAACCTTCCGCCAGCCACAAACAGCGAGCGCCGCTACTGGCCCCCAATGCCAGAGAACATGCTCGCGACGCAAGCAGCGACCTGCCGCGCCTGCCCCTCCGGCACAATGATCTTCACGACTTTACTGCCGGTCCAGTGGAACACGTGGTCATCCAGCAGTTCGATGGCGAGTACGTTCCCGTTGAACGCGTATCTCGCCCGCCTGGTCGCGAATCCATGGATCTGGTCGTCCGCCTCGATGTAGAGGCACCCGGGATCCTCGATCTCGTCCCGGCAGAGCCCGATGTTGTACGGCTGGCCGGCACGCTCTTGGTCGATCAGGAAGCCCAGCGAAAAGTAGCCGTCGTCGCTTTCCTGGTTGTCGACGTCCACTCGCAGCGACTTCAGGATGTCATCCACGCGCCCTCCCATGCGTCCCCTGCCCCGCCAAGTGGTGCGAGCCGGCACCAGGATAGCGTGTGCCCGCGACACCATGGCCGCGCACGTCCACGCCGTACCGCATAGGATCAACTGCGACTCCTAATCCTCCAGTCCCAGCACCAGCACCGCCAACGGCGGGATGGTCAGCACCAGCGACGCCGGATGCCCATGCGCCCCGACGTTCTCGGCACGCACGCTGCCGCCGTTGCCGGTGTTGCTGCCGCCGTAGATCTCGCTGTCGGAGTTGAGCAGTTCGCGCCAGCGGCCGGCGCGGGGCACGCCGATGCGGTAGCCGTGGTGCACCTGCGGGGTGAGGTTGGCCACCACCAGCAGTGGGGTGTCGCCGCTGCGGGCCTTGCGCAGGTAGGCGAACAGGCTGTTGCCGGCGTCGTCGCCGATGACCCAGGCGAAACCTTCGGGTTCGTCGTCGCGGGCGTGCAGCGCCGGGTGTTCGGCGTAGAGGCGGTTGAGGTCGCGGACCAGGCGCTGGATGCCGCGGTGGTTGGGCTGGTCGAGCAGGTGCCAGGGCAGCGCGGCGTCGTGGTTCCACTCGGTGGGCTGGGCGATTTCGCAGCCCATGAACAGCAGTTTGCGGCCGGGATGGGTGTACATGTAGCCGAGGTAGGCGCGCAGGTTGGCGAAGCGCTGCCAGTCGTCGCCGGGCATGCGGCCAAGCAGGGAGCGCTTGCCGTGCACCACTTCGTCGTGGGAGATGGGCAGCATGAAGCGCTCGGAATACGCGTAGACCATGCTGAAGGTCATCTCGCCGTGGTGGTAGCGGCGGTAGATCGGGTCCAGTTCGATGTAGTGCAGGCTGTCGTGCATCCAGCCCATGTTCCACTTGTAGTTGAACCCCAACCCACCGTGGGCGAGGTCGGCGGTGACGCCGGGCCAGGCAGTGGATTCTTCGGCGATGGTCATGGCGCCGGGCGCCTGCTCGGCCACCACCTGGTTGAGCCGGCGCAGGAAGGCGATGCTCTCGTAGTTCTCACGACCCCCGTGGATGTTGGGCACCCACTCGCCGGCGTTGCGGCTGTAGTCGCGGTAGAGCATGGAGGCGACGGCATCCACGCGCAGGCCGTCGACGTGGTAGCGCTGCAGGAACTCCAGCGCGCTGGCGATCAAAAAGCCGGAGACTTCGCGCCGGCCGTGGTTGTAGATGAGGGTGTTCCAGTCGCGGTGGAAGCCTTCGCGCGGGTCGGCGTGTTCGTACAGGGCGGTGCCGTCGAAGTGGGCCAGGCCGTGTGCATCGGTGGGGAAATGCGCGGGCACCCAGTCGACGATGACGCCGATGTCCTCGCGGTGGCAGCGGTCGACGAAGCGGGCGAAGCCGTCCGGGCTGCCGAAGCGCGCGGTGGGCGCGAACAGGCCCAGCGGCTGATAGCCCCAGGAGCCGCCGAACGGATGCTCGGTGACCGGCAGCAGTTCGATGTGGGTGAAGCCCATGTCGGCCACGTAGGGAATCAGCCGCTCGGCCAGCGCGTCCCAGTCGAGCATGCTGCCGTCGGCGGCGCGCATCCACGAGCCGGCGTGCACTTCGTACACGCTGATCGGCGCCTGCGGGGCGTGGCGGCGCGCGCGCGTGGCCATCCAGGCGTCGTCGCGCCACTGGAACGGCCTGGGGTCGGCCACGATGGAGGCGGTGCCCGGCGCCAATTCGGCCTGGCGCGCGACCGGATCGGCCTTGGCCGGCAGTTCTTCGCCGCGCGGGCCGCGCAGCGCGAACTTGTAGCGGGCGCCAGGGCCGACGCCCGGCACGAAAAGTTCCCACACGCCGGCCTGGTGGCGCAGGCGCATCGGGTGGCGGCGCGCGTCCCAACTGTTGAAGTCGCCGATCACCGCCACGCGCGAGGCGTTCGGTGCCCACACCGCGAAGCGGGTGCCGCGCTCGCCGTCGACCTCGACCACGTTGGCGCCCAGCGCATCGGCCAAGTGCAGGTGATGGCCTTCGGCGATCAGGTGCAGGTCGAAGTCGCTGAGCTGCGGGCCGAACGCGTAGGCGTCGGCGGTGTCCTGCTCGCCGCCGGGCCAGCGGATGCGCAGGCGGTAGCGGCCCTCGCTCGGCAGTTCGGCATGGAAGAAGCCTTCCGGCCCCTGCTGCAGCGGCACTTCGCTGCCATCCTCCAGCACCGCCAGCACCGCATCGGCGCCCGGCTGGTAGCTGCGCAGCACCCGCGCCTCGCCGAGGCGATGCGCACCCAGCACGGCGAACGGGTCGCCGTGGCGGGCGGTGGCGAAGGCGCGTTGCGTCGCGTCGTCCCAGACGTGGACGGCATCACTCATCGAATCGACTCCTGGGGCGCGGGAAAGCGGTCGAGTATGCGCAACAGTCCCTGTATGGGCACCATGATCCATGCCGGGCGGTTGGCGGCCTCGTAGCGAATTTCGTAGCAGGCCTTCTCGATCAGGAACAGCAAGGTGGTGGTCTCGAACGCGGCCGGCGCCACCCACGGATGCGGGCTGGCATCGAGCACGGCGCGGTAGGCGGCCAGGAACGCGGCGCTGGCGCGGCTGCGGAATGCGGCCAGGTACGCCTCCTGCGCGGTATCCAAACCCGCGCCCACACGCGCGGCGGTGCCTTCCTCTCCGCGCGCGGAGACTTCGCTGGCGTAGTCGAGCGAGCGCAGGAAGCCGGCGACGTCGTGCAATGGGCTGGCCTTGGCGCGGCGTTCGTCCAGCGACTTGGCCGGCTCGCCCTCGAAGTCGATCAGCACCACGTCGTCGAATGCGACCAGGATCTGGCCAAGGTGGAAATCGCCATGCACGCGGGTCAGCAGTGCGCCTGACAACAACGCAGGCGCCTGCTGCAGCCAGGCGTCCAGGCGCGCGCGTTCGGCCAGCAGGCTGTCCACCGCGGCATGTTCGGCCGGGTCGTCGTTGGCGTCGCGATGCGTCAGCAGCGTGTCCCACATGGCCTGCACTTCGTGCACCACGCCATCCACCACCTGCTGCGCCGCGGCCGCGTCCACGGGCTGCGGTGCGAAGGCGGGCGCGTCGGTGGGTTGCGCCAGCACCGCGTGCAGTTCGGCCAGGCGTCGGCCGACCAGGGCGGCGAAGGCGTCGTAGCCGGCCACGCTCTCCAGCCGCGCGGCATCGTCCTGGGCGGCATCGTATTCCTCGGCACCGCGCGCCAGGTGGTCCAGGGTCCAGCGCCAGGCATCGCCCTGGTTGCGCACGAAGCCCTGCAGCAGGGCCAGCGTGGTCTCGCTGCCGTCGGCCCCGACACGGGCGACATGGCCCAGCAGCGGCGCGGCGTTGGCATAGCCCAGCGCAGTGAGGCGCTCGCCGATCTCGATCTCCGGGTTGATGCCGGCCGACACGCGCCGCAGCAGCTTGAACACCGCTGCATCGCCGACGATCAGCGAGCTGTTGCTCTGCTCGGCCGACAGCCAGCGGATCTCAGGATCGGCGGGAATGTCCACGCGCTGCAGCGCGGGTGTCGGGCAGAAGCGGATGCGCTCGGTGCCGGCTTCATTGCCGGCCTCGCCATCCACACGCAACTCCGCCTTGTCGCGCAACGCGGCGAGCATACTCAGGGTGAAGGGCTTCAGCGCGAAGGCATCGGTCAGGTAGCCGACCTCGCGGCCGTGGCGCACGCGCGCCAGCGCCAGTTGCTCGGCCAGCACGCTGGGCTGCTCGCGCTCCCAGACGATGCCCAGCGGCAGGATGTAGCGCTCGTGGGCGCCGTCGTCCAGTTCCGCCTCGATCTCCAGCAGGGTCAGGCCGTCGCCGCCGGACAGCGGCGTGCGCCTTGCGATCCGCACGCTGTGCAGTGCGCGGTCCTTGGCCGCGAACCAGCGCCGCGTGGTCAGCCACGCCGGCAGGATGTCGCGCTCCAGGGTCGGTAGATGCGGCTGCAGGCCGGCGCTGTCGGTGCCGTTGCGCAGGACCAGGGTCTGGTAGTCCGGCAGCGGCACCGGCGCCGGCACGTGCCAGTCCGGCAGCGTGGCGTTGCCGACCAGTTGAAAGGCATAGAAGCCGAACGCCGGCACGGTGAGCAGGTAGGTCAGGCGCCCGATCGGCGGGAAGCTGCCGCCGCCGAGGATGTCCACCGGCACCCGGCCCTCGAACTCGGACAGGTCCAGCTCCACCGCCTGCAGCGTGTGCGAGAGGTTGGCCACGCACAGCACGGTCTCGTCCTCGTGGCAGCGCAGGTAGGCGAGCAGGCGGCGGTTGCCCGGGTAGAGGAAGCGCAGCGTGCCGCGGCCGAACGCGCGGTAGCGCTTGCGTACCGACAGCACGCGGCGGGTCCAGGTCAGCAGCGAGTACTGGTCGCGCTGCTGCGCTTCCACGTTGACCGCCTGGAAGCCGTACAGCGGGTCCATGATCGGCGGCAGCACCAGCGCGGCGGGGTCGGCGCGCGAGAAACCGCCATTGCGGTCGATCGACCACTGCATCGGCGTGCGCACGCCGTCGCGATCGCCGAGATGGATGTTGTCGCCCATGCCGATCTCGTCGCCGTAATACAGCACCGGCGTGCCGGGCATGGTCAGCAGCAGCGAGGTCATCAGCTCGATGCGGCGGCGGTCGCGCTCCAGCAGCGGCGCCAGGCGCCGGCGGATGCCGAGGTTGATACGCGCGCGGCGGTCGGCCGCATAGGTCTGCCACAGGTAGTCGCGCTCGGAGTCGGTGACCATCTCCAGGGTCAGCTCGTCGTGGTTGCGCAGGAAGATCGCCCACTGGCAGCTTTCCGGAATCTCCGGGGTCTGGCGCATGATGTCGGTGATCGGGAAGCGGTCCTCACGCGCGATCGCCATGTACATGCGCGGCATCAGCGGGAAGTGGAACGCCATGTGGCATTCGTCGGCGTTCTCGCCGAAGTACTGCTGGGTGTCTTCCGGCCACATGTTGGCTTCGGCCAGCAGCATACGGTCGGGGTATTCGGCATCGAGCGTGGCGCGGATGCGGCGCAGGATGGCGTGGGTCTCGGGCAGGTTCTCGTTGGAGGTGCCGTCGCGCTCGATCAGGTACGGCACCGCGTCCAGGCGCAGCCCGTCCACGCCCAGGTCCAGCCAGAAGCGCATCACCTCCAGCACCGCTTCCAGCACCGCGGGGTTATCAAAGTTCAGGTCAGGCTGGTGCGAGTAGAAGCGGTGCCAGAAGTACTGGCCGGCTTCCGGGTCCCAGGTCCAGTTGGACTTCTCGGTATCGCAGAAGATGATGCGGGTGCCGGCGTAGTCCTGGTCGCTGTCGGACCACACGTAGAACGCGCGCTCAGGCGAGCCGGCCGGGGCCATGCGCGCACGCTGGAACCAGGGATGCTGGTCGGAGGTGTGGTTGATCACCAGCTCGGTGACGATGCGGATGCCGCGCGCGTGCGCCTGCTCCACGAAGCGCTGGAAGTCGGCGATGCTGCCGTAGTCCGGATGCACCGCCATGTATTCGGCGATGTCGTAGCCGTCGTCGCGGCGCGGGCTGGGGTAGAACGGCAGCAGCCAGATCGTGTCCACCCCCAGGTCGGCGATGTAGTCGAGCTTGGAGATCAGCCCGGGGAAATCGCCGATGCCGTCGTCGTTGGAGTCGAAGAACGACTTGACATGCACCTGGTAGATGATCGCGTCCTTGTACCAGCGCGCATCGCCGGCCGGGGCGCGCGGCTCGAGTTGGGGGGACGACGGCGCGGCGACATTCATGCAGGAACTCCGGCGCGGATGCGCCACAGGGAGAACGGCCGCGACGGATCGAGGCGGATGTGTTGGGTCTTGCCGTACCAGGTGAAGTCGTGGCCGTCCCACAGGTCGCGCACGGCGACGCTGGCGTGGTCGGGCAGGCCCAGCTCCCACAGCGGCACTTCGATCTGCGCGTTCTGCGCCGCATGCGGGTCCAGGCTCACCGCCACCAGCACCAGGCTGCGTCCGCGCGCCAGGTGCGCTTCATCGAGGAACTTGCCGAAGTACAGCACCTGCTCGTTGTGCGCGACGTAGAAGCGCGTGCCCAGGTGCGACTGCAGTTCCGGATGCTGGCGGCGCAGCAGGTTGAGGCGGGTGATCTCTTCGACGATGTCGCCCGGCGCGCGCTCGGGCCACACCCGCAACTGGTACTTCTCCGAGTCGAGGTATTCCTCCTTGCCCGGCAGCGGCGTGGCCTCGCACAGCTCGAAGCCCTGGTACATGCCCCACAGCCCGGACAGCGTGGTCGCCAGCGCGGCGCGGACCAGGTGCCCGCTGCGCCCGCTGTGCTGCAGGAACAGCGGATTGATGTCCGGGGTGTTGACGAAAAAGTGCGGGCGGAAGCACTCGCTGGGCGCGCCGCTGTTGAGTTCCTCGATGTAGGCCTGCAGTTCGGCCTTGTGCTGGCGCCAGGTGAAATAGGTGTAGGACTGCGAGAAGCCGACCTTGGCCAGCCGGTACATCGGCTTGGGCCGGGTGAAGGCCTCGGACAGGAACACCACCTGCGGGTGGCGCCCGCGCACCTCGGCGATCAGCCATTCCCAGAACGGGAACGGCTTGGTGTGCGGGTTGTCGACGCGGAACAGGGTGACGCCCTCGTTGACCCAGAACAGCACCGCATCGCGCAGCGCGTTCCACAGCGCCGGCACCGCGCCGCTGGCGTAGAAGTCCACGTTGACGATGTCCTGGTATTTCTTCGGCGGGTTCTCCGCGTACGGGATGGAGCCGTCGGCGCGCCAGGTGAACCAGTCCGGATGGTCGCGCAGCCACGGATGGTCTGGGGCGCACTGGATGGCGAAGTCCAGCGCCAGCTCCAGGCCGTGCTCGGCCGCGGCGACACGCAGGCGGCGAAAACCGTCGAGCCCGCCCAGTTCGGGATGCACCTCGGTATGGCCGCCCTCGGCCGAGCCGATCGCATACGGGCTGCCGGGTTCGCCCGGCTCGGCGGTCACCGCGTTGTTGCGGCCCTTGCGGTTCTTCTCGCCGATGGGGTGGATCGGCGGCATGTACAGCACGTCGAAGCCCATCGCCTGAATGTGCGGCAGCCGCGCGATCACGTCGTCGAAGGTGCCGTGGCGCTGCGGATCGCCGCTCTGCGAGCGCGGGAACAACTCGTACCAGCTGGCGAAGTGCGCGGCGCGGCGTTCGGCCTCGACCCGGAAGGTCATCGGGTACTCGGTGCGGAACGGCTTGGCGTCGGCGCGCGCCATCGCCTCGGCGGTGTCGGGTTCGAGCAGCAACTGCGCCTTCTCGGCTAGGTCGTCGGTGCGGGCGATGCGGGTGGCGATGGCTTTCAGCCGCGTGGCCAGCGCGCCGCGGCTACGGCCACGTGCGGCCTCGACCTGGGCCAGTGCTTCCTGTACGTCCACCGGCAGCAGCGTGCCGGCAGCGCGCTTCTTTTCCAGGTCGGCGTGGGTGGTGGCGTACACATCGCGCCAGGCCTCGATGCGGAATTCGTAGCGGCCCAGGCGCTGCAAGGGGAACTCGCCGCGCCAGCGGTCGTTGCCGAGCGCGCGCATCGGTGTGCTGGACCAGGTCCGCGCATCGGCGGCACGCCACAGCAGCGCAACGGCGATGCGGTCGTGGCCATCGCAGAACGCGTCGGCTTCCACGCAGACGCGGTCGCCGACCGTGCGTTTGACCGGGAAGCGTCCGTCGTCCACCGACGGCGTCACCGCCTCGATGCACACCCGCGCCTCGCCGGCGGCGATCTCGGCCGGTGTGCGTGCGCGCGCGGCGGTCAGCACCGGGCGCGCCGGCAGGCTGCGATAGATGCGCACCTCGCCCGCTTCCAGGGTGCCGCCCTGCTCGCCCTGGATCGGCTCGCCATGGTCGCTGAGCAGACCCTCGCTGTCGCCGAGCAGGCGCAGCAACGCCGGCCCGGGCACTGGCAGCAGGTGGTCGCGGTCGCTGTTGAGCAGCACCAGCCATGGCGCGGCGTCCAGCGGTTCCACCGCCACCGCGGTGAGCGCGCCGTCGCGCAGCAGCGGGCGCAGGCGCAGCGACGTGGTGGCGTCGGGCAGCGATTCTGCCGGCGTGGACGCATCCCCCTCGGATATGCCGTGCTGCGCAGGCACGGGCTGCCCGTATTCTGTCGATGTGTCCTGCGCGCCGATCGCCCAGGCCCCACCAAAGGCAGCCGCCAGGCGCTGCCGCTGCGCGCGCGGCAAGGGCAGTGGCGTATCCGAGGCCGTCTCGGCATCGACGGTGGCGACCACGCAGCGCGCCAGCGCACGCAGGGCGCTGTCCTCGTCGAAGAACCAGTCGCCACGACCGTCCCACCAGGCCAGCGAGGAGAACGCGGCATCGAAGCCGGCACCGGCCAGGCCGCGCAAGGCGTCCAAGCCCAAGCCGGGCGTCCACGCCAGCAGCCGCGCCTGCGGCGCCTGTGCGTGGACCCCGTCGATCAGCGTGCGCCACAACGGCGCCGGAATGCGCTCTGGCTGCAGCACGCGGAAGCCGGCCACGCCGCTGCGCAGCCAGTCGACCAGACGCGCACTCCACCACTGCGCCAGGCCCGCCCCTTCTTCGGCGGAGGCGAAGCGGCCCACCGCGATGTCCGGCGCGGCGCGCTCGGCGCGCGGATCCGGCAGCGCCGAGCTGCGTGCGCGGAACCAGTGCGGATGTTCCTGCAGCAGGCGGCTGCCGCCGCCGATCTCGTCGATGCGCAGGTCCAGCAGCACGCGCAGGCCGTGCTGTTCGGCGCGTTGCAGCCAGTGCCGCAGTCGCGCCTGCCCAGCCGGATCCTCGCTTGTCGGATCCTGCAGGCGGCCATCCGCGTCCTGAACGAAAGGATTGGACATCACTACGTGATCGCAGCCATTGGCCTTGGCGGCGCCCATGGCCACCTCAAGCGTGGCCTCATCGTGGTGGCTAAGAGGGGCCAACAGACAAGCATGCATTCGTATATCCCGTTCGGCGTGATGAGGAGTACGCGATCCAGACCGCAGCGGCGACATCGGCAACCCGGATCAGCCATGTCACTAGGCGCAAACGGGTGCGACTGCGATACGCCGCGTCGCGATCGAATCAGGCGCCGAAGCGCCCATGACCCTCGGTGGCACGCGGCAAGGTCACAAGACCACAGGGGATGCCAATGAAACGTGTTCATGGCATTAAGCAAGCGCATACGCTGGCGCGCCCGCGCATGGGCTGGACCGGCGCCAACACACCGCCACCCCTGGCGTTTCAGGGGACAATGAGACGTATCGCCACGGCAGTGCGTCTTAACTTCATCGCGAATTCACACTCCTATTACACGCCGTACCGGAGGTCGCAGGGATGCCGTGGCGGCTCGAACGGTAGAGAGGCAGCCCTGGTACCGTCGCAAGGCTCCCGCCGTCACTAAGCAATTGGCATCAACTACAATCCGCAAGGACTCGGAGCTCATCGGGCATGGAGAGCGCAATGCGATTTTCGAAACTCATTTGTTTTTCGGCGTTCGGCGCCTTGCTGGCGTGTCATGCGCCAATGGCCAGTGCAGCCTCCTGCGAAGAGAACTTCAGCATGAGTTCCTCGTCACAGGTCTTGATGTTCAGCGCATGGAGAACGTCGGAAAAGCTGGACCCACTCGATGCCATCGCGCAAATCCATCAGGTCGCCAAGCAAGAAGGATTCACCATCGGCGAACAGAAGAGCGAAGGCGGGAAAACCGAACTCACGTTTTCCCAGGACGCCACGAGCAACTCCCGCAGCTTTGATGTCGTTGCCACGGCGGACCGAAACCTTAATACATTGACGCTCATCGCCGTATTGCCGCCCGGCATGCAAGCCAAGCCGGAGGACATGCGCAGCGCCATGTGCGGGATGTTGGCGAAGGTAAGACTAGACACCGGCGACGGCAGGAACGAAGGGACCGCGAAGTCCACGGCATCGGCATCCGGCAAGCTCAACGTGCTGGAACCCCGATCGGTCTTCGACCTTGGCGCTGCTCAGGCCGCGCTCGAGCCGGGCACCTCCACCATCAAGGGCACGGCCTGCGCGGTGCATCACGTGGAGAATGGCGGAGGCACTTACCTGGCGCGCAACCAATCCATCTCCCTATTCCCGGTTACGCCCTACCTCAAGGAAGCAATTGCGCTTTCATCGAATATGAAGCAGGGGCGCGACACCCTCAAGGTCTCGCCAATGGCCCTGCAGGTCCGCGTCGATGGCATGACCGACGACAAGGGACAATTTCAATTCTCCAACCTCAAGCCGGGAAACTACTACCTCCTGGCGACGATGGCGCTGGATGTCCAGGGAAGCACCACCAGGAATCTGGGCACCAGCCTGGAAGGCGTCGAAGGCCGGCCTACGGTGACCACTTATTATCAGACCGAGAATTTCACATCCAGATTCAATGATGTCCTCGAGAAATTCGTCGAGATCAAGACCCCTGGCCAGACCGTGAAAGTCACGCTTTCGCCTAAAGGCTTCTTTAAAGGGCGGGCCGGGCTGCTCGGTTGCATCTAGCGATCTCCGACAGCGTTATAGCATCAAAGATTCGGAGGAATCTCGCGGGACAGGCCGTCTCCATTGGAAAGCACTGGACATCATGCTGTCACGTGCCGCGACAAGGCATGCGCCTGATCCAGGTTGGCCGCGGGCCAGGCGCTCGACGCCGGTCTAGATGTGATCTCTCAGTAGGTTGTTCATCCGGGGCA
>NZ_AQOK01000047.1:0-6037 GCF_000364645.1 Xanthomonas sp. SHU 308
AGGGACTTCAGTCCCGACGCGCGGTCCGGCGGTGCCGGTGCAAGCATCTGCCGCAGGACGCACTGAAGGCGACGATGGAAGCAGCCGGCTTCGCCCGCAACCACTACAAGAACCTTGCCGGCGGCAGCGTGGCGATCCACTCGGCCACAAGATCTGAGTGGAGCCGGGATTGGGGATTGAAGATTCGGGATTCGTAGGCGCGCCGGCTGTTCGCTGCTGCAAATCCCCAATCCCCAATCCCCAATCCCCGCTTCGATTGAAGATTCGGGATGCGTCAGCGCGCGGCGCCGCACTGCCGTTGCGAATCCCCACTCCCGAATCCCCAATCCCGGCCTTCCGGTAGACTGCGAGTTTTCCTCGAACCGGTTACTGCCATGCGTTCCCCGTTCCTGTTGTTGTCCCTGGCCGCGATGGTCGCGTCCGGGTGTTCCCGTGAAGCGTCCGCGCCCGATGCGGCCGCCACTGCCGCCAAGCCGGCACCCGCCGCGGCCAAGCCGGCCGACCGCAGCCACGACGAGACCTCCTACGCCGAGCCGTCCAAGGTCGTGATCAAGGATCTGGCGCTGGATCTGAAGCTGGATTTCGACAGCAAGCAGATCGGCGGCACCGCCACCTACACGCTGGACTGGAAGGACAAGAGCGCCAAGCAACTGGTGCTGGATACGCGCGACCTGACCATCGAGAAGGTGCAGGCCGACGACGGCAAGGGCCAGCAGGCGCCGCTGCAGTACGCGCTGGCGCCGGCGGACAAGATCTACGGCAGCAAGCTGACCATCGAGGCGCCGACGCAGCCGCAGACGATCAGCATCACCTACCACACCGCGCCGACCGCCTCGGGCCTGCAGTGGCTGGAGCCGTCGATGACCGAGGGCAAGAAGCTGCCCTTCATGTTCAGCCAGTCGCAGGCGATCCACGCGCGTTCGTGGGTGCCGCTGCAGGACACGCCGAGCGTGCGCTTCACCTACAGCGCGCACGTGGTCTCGCGTCCGGACGTGATGGTGCTGATGAGCGCCGACAACGATCCCAAGGCGGTGCGCAACGGCGACTACCGCTTCAAGATGCCGCAGCCGATCCCGTCCTACCTGCTGGCGATCGCCGCCGGCGATCTGGTGTTCAAGCCGATCTCGGCGCGCTCGGGCGTGTGGGCCGAGCCGGCGATGGTCGACAAGGCGGCCAAGGAGTTCGAGGACACCGAGAAGATGATCGTGGCCGCGGAGACGCTGTACGGCCCGTATCGCTGGGGCCGCTACGACATGCTGGTGCTGCCGCCGTCGTTCCCGTTCGGCGGCATGGAGAATCCGCGCCTGACCTTCGCCACCCCGACGGTGATCGTCGGCGACAAGTCGCTGGTGTCGCTGATCGCGCACGAGCTGGCGCATAGCTGGTCCGGCAACCTGGTGACCAACGCCAGCTGGAAGGACATCTGGCTCAACGAAGGTTTCACCACCTACGTGCAGGCGCGCATCACCGAGGCGCTGTACGGCCCCGAAGCGGCGGAGATGGAGCGCGAGATCGACCAGACCGACCTGCTCGCCGAACTGAAGGGCATGAGCCCGGCCGACCAGGCGCTGGCGCTGCCGGCGCTGACCGAGCGCGATCCGGACGAGGCGCTGAGCCAGGTCGCCTACGTCAAGGGCGCATGGTTCCTGCAGTTCCTGGAGCAGCGCTTCGGCCGCGACACCTTCGATCCGTTCCTGCGCGGCTGGTTCGACGACCACGCGTTCCAGAGCGCCAACACCGACCAGTTCGTCGAGTACCTGAAGACCCACCTGCTGCCCAAGAAGCCGAACGCGGTGACCGCGCAGGAACTGCATGCGTGGCTGGACGAGCCGGGCATTCCGGCGTTCGCGCAGAAGGCGCGTTCGCGCAACTTCGCCATGGTCGACACCGCGCGCATCGCCTGGACCGGCAGCGGCACGTTGCCGGGCAAGCAGGTGACCGATGCCTGGAGCACCCAGGAGTGGACGCGCTTCCTCAGCGGCCTGGGCGAGAAGCTGACCCCGGCGCAGCTCAAGCAACTCGACGACGCCTACCACTTCACCGGCACCGCCAACGGCGAGATCGCCATGCGCTGGTATCCGCTGGCGATCCGCAGCGGCTACGTGGACGCGCGCCCGGCCGCCGGCGAGTTCATCGCCCGCGTCGGCCGCCGCAAGCTGATCCTGCCGATCTACGCCGAACTGGTGAAGACGCCGGACGGGCTCGCCTTCGCCGAAGAGGTGTTCGCCAAGGCCAAGCCCGGCTACCACCCGATCACCACGGTGTCGGTGCAGGACATGCTGGACAAGGCCAAGGCCGGCAGCACCGCGCACTGACGCAAGTCGCCCGCGAAAGACCGCGCACACGGCGCCGGGAGCACTCCCGGCGCCGTGTGCGTGTGTGCGGCCGGCGTGTTGCGACGATCGCGTCGCGCGGGGAGGGTGCGATGGTGGCGGCATGGCCGCGCCTGCGTTGCAGGACGTCGTCATCTGCGGCGTCGCATGCGCCGCCGGCATGAGGCGCGTGCCTGTGCAGTGCCGCCTTAACGGA
Organism: Xanthomonas sp. SHU 308; assembly: GCF_000364645.1. Taxonomy (NCBI): domain Bacteria; kingdom Pseudomonadati; phylum Pseudomonadota; class Gammaproteobacteria; order Lysobacterales; family Lysobacteraceae; genus Xanthomonas; species Xanthomonas sp. SHU 308. The sequence continues at coordinate 2,530 of NZ_AQOK01000047.1, forward strand.
TTCCACACGCACCGCCGTCGATCAGCACGACCTGCTGCCACGCATTCGCGATATCCTCGGCAGTCCCGATGGTCCCCGGTCCATGCGCGCATGACCCCGTTCGCCACCGCCTCCCTGCTCTCCGCTGCAAGCGCCATCGCCACGGCAGGACAGTGCCGATGCCGATGCGAGCGGAATCACCTGCGCGTGTCGAGGCGCTGCTGAGATGAGCGACGCGCATCCACTGTCCGGTTCCCTGCTGGCCGCGCTGCCCGATGCCCGCGGTGGCGAAATCTTCACCGAACTGCTCCGGCGCTCCGGTTGCCGCGTCGAGCGCATCGTCTCGCACGGGCAGACCACGCCGCAGGAGTCGCCGTACCTGCAGGCGCACGACGAATGGGTGCTGGTGCTGCGCGGTCGCGCGCGGGTGGCGCTGTGCGATCGCGAGGTCGCGCTGGCGCCGGGCGACCATCTGTTCATCCCGGCCGATACGCCGCATTGGGTGACCTTCACCGATCCCGGGCAGCCGACCGTGTGGCTGGCCCTCCATCTCGGCGAAGCCGACGTGGTGGCGTGAGCGCATGACCGGCCTGCGCGCTCCGGTGTCCCCATGGTGATGGCGACCCTGGTCTTGATGATGCTGCTGCTGCTGGCTGGCGCCCTGGCGTTGCTGGTGTCGCTGCTGTGCGTGGCGCTCGTGGCGATGCCGATCGGGGCGCTGCTGGTGGCGCGCGATCCGTTCCTGCTGGTGCGCCTGGAGAGTCTGCGCCAGCGTCGCGGCAGCGGGCTGCGGCGGCGCCAGTCGCAGGTCGCCGGGCACACCTGGACCTATCTGGTGCGCGCCGCGGCCGATCCCGCCGCGCCGACCCTGCTGCTGGTGCATGGCTTCACCGGCAGCAAGGAGAACTGGCTGCCGCTGGCGCGCGCGCTGGGCACGCGCTATCACCTGGTGATCCCGGATCTGCCCGGCTGGGCCGAGAGCCAGCGCATCGCCGGGCAGGACTACGGCTTTGTGGCGCAGGCCGAGCGCGTGGCCGCGTTCGCCATGCAGTGCGCGCGCCGTGCGGGCAGCGAATGCGTGCTGCTCGGGCATTCGATGGGCGGCGGCATCGCGGCGCTGGCCGCGGCGCGCCATCCGGCGGTGTTCGACCGGGTCGGCCTGTTCAACGCCGCCGGCGTACGCTTCGCCGACAACGTGTTCGGCCAGGCGGTGCTGGACGGGCACAATCCGTTCGCGGTGCACGATGCCGCATCGCTGCAGCGCTACATCGACACCGTGTTCCTGCTCGAGCGCGCCAAGCCGCGCATTCCGCGCTGGGCGGTGCCGGCGGTGGTGGCCTGGCGTCGCCGCGAGGCCGATTTCGAGCAGCAGGTGCTGGCGCGCATCGGCCGCGGCGAGGAGGCGTTCCTGCCGTTCGAGGAAGCCGCGCACATCCGCCAGCCGACGCTGCTGCTGAACTGCGTGCAGGACGCGGTGATCGACGCCAGCGCGCTGGCGCTGTACGCGCAACGCCTGCCGCAGGCGATCCAGGTGCTGCTGGACGGCAGCGGCCACATGTCCATCGTCGAGAAGCCCGCCGAGGTCGCGCAGGCCATCGACACCCTGATCCAACGAGGAACCCCACGATGAAACGCATCCTGCTCGGCGCGCTGTGCGCCGTCGCCCTGGCCGCTTGCGGCGATCACGAGGCCGAGCGCAAGGCGCAGGCCGCGGCCGAAGCGCAGGCCAAGGCGCAGGCGGCCGACGACCTGGCCAAGCAGTACGACGCCGCGGTGAAGTCGGGCAACTGGGACCTGGCCCGGATCCACGGCGCGGCGCTGCTGCAGCAGTACCCCGGCTCGGACGCGGCCGAACGCATCCAGCCGGGCTACGCCGAGGTCAAGGCCAAGGGTGAAGCGGCGCGCGAGCTGCGGCGCATGCAGGCGGCCTGGCAGTACTCGCAGGTGCCGGCCGGCAAGGGCGTGCAGCGCTCGGCGATGCTGTACAGCCGCGACAAGGTCGATGTGGACGGCAGCGGACCCAAGCCGGTGCAACTGGTGTTCCGCGACCATCCGGAATGGAAGCGCAGCGCCTACCTGGTGCTGCAGTCCGGCGATTTCCGCTGCGCCGGCGGCTGCAAGGTGGAACTGAAGGCCGACGACGCGCCGCCGCACGCGGCCGCGGCCTGGCGGCCCAAGACCGACGAGGCCATCGCCATGTTCATCAGCGACGACAAGGCGCTGTGGAAGCTGGCGCGCAAGACCACGGTGCTGCAGATCACCTTCCCGGTGAAGGCCGGCGGCACCCGCACCGCGGTGTTCGAGACCGGCGGCCTGGACGGCGCGCAGATGCCGGGCTGGGATTGAGCGCGATGCATGCCGCCATGCCACCGCCGGCCGAGGCGCTGTGCCAGGTGCGCCACTGGGTGTTCGACATGGACGGCACCCTGACCCGCGCCGTGCACGATTTCGCGCTGATCCGCCGCGAACTGCAGATCCCGCCGCAGGCCGACATCCTGCAGCACCTGGCGGCGCTGCCGGACGCGCAGCGCGCCAGCAAGCACGCCTGGCTGCTGGAGCACGAGCGCGTGTTGGCCCAGGAGGCCACCGCGGCCAACGGCGCGCCGGCGCTGCTGCGGACCCTGCATGCGGCCGATTGCCGGCTGGCGGTGCTCACCCGCAACGCGCGCGAGCTGGCGCAGCTGACCCTGGAAGAGATCGAGGTCGACGACCTGTTCGAGGACGTCACCATCCTCGGCCGCGACGAGGCGCCGCCCAAGCCGCATCCCGGCGGCCTGCTGCAGTTGGCCGAGCACTGGGGCGTGGCGCCGCAGGCGCTGGCGATGGTCGGCGACCACGCCTACGACCTGCAGTGCGGGCGCCATGCCGGCGCCACCACCGTGCTGCTGCATCCGGACAATCCCTGGCCGGCGCTGGCCGACCTGCATTTCGCCGATTGCGCCGCGCTGCTGGCGTGGTGGCAGGACCGCGTCGGGCCGCAGTCGCACTGACTGCTGCGCGGCGGCTGACCGCCGCCGCGCGCCGCACCCTCCTTGGCGAGATCGGTGCAGGCGTGCCGGATGCGCACTCCCCGTCGCGCGCCCCGCCGTGCGCATCCGGCTGCGCCAGTGTGGCAAGCGCAGCGATGGCGCAGGGTGTGCCACCGGCACATGTGCTCACACTGCGCCACCTCCGATGCAACCGTGTGGCACAAAGTGTCACGTTTCCGGGACGCCCTCGACCGCGCTGGTGCGCGTCTCCGCGACGACAACCGGCGTCGTGATCCGTACCTCAAGGGATGTTGCATCGCAGCGCCGCGATGGCATGGACGTTGCTCGTATACATCCACGCTTCAGGTTCCGTGGCACACGCCGATAGGTGAAGTGACGCGGCTCTTCAACGAGGGGAGTAGAACGATGCACAGTCATTCACGTCGTACACAGGCTTGTACGCTGCTCGCGCTGGCCACTGCGCTGGCATTGGCGGGTTGCAAGAAGCAGGAAGAGGCTCCGGCGCCGGCCGCACCGGCCGCCGCACAGCAGCCGCCGGA
>NZ_AQOK01000048.1:0-3109 GCF_000364645.1 Xanthomonas sp. SHU 308
CAGGCGCGCGGCCAGGCCGCCGGGACCGGCCGCGAAGCCGCCGAAGCTGATCACCGCACGCGGCGCCCGCCTGCGCAGCACGAAGCCGGCGGCGCGCACCGCACGCATCACCCGCACCGGCGCGCCGAACAGGGCCAGCGCGCCCTTGCCGCGCAGCCCGCCGATCTCGATGGTGTCCAGCTCGATGCCGTGTTCCGGCACCAGCCGCGTTTCCATGCGCCCGGCCGCGCCCAGCCACACCACCGGCACGCCGCGCGCGCGCAGCACCTTGGCCACGGCCAGCGCGGGGAAGATGTGCCCGCCGGTGCCGCCGGCGAGGATCATCACCGGACGATCGCCCTGCACCGCGCTCATCCGAGCCTCCCGAAGGTGGGTTCGACGCGCGGCTGCATGCGGCTGGTGCCGCGCCCCGGGGCACCCTGGATTGCCGCGGCGACCGCGCTGGCGCTGGCCTCGCGCGCGGCGTGCAGGTCCTCGGCGTTGTCCACGGTCTGCTTGACCGGCATCGCCGCGTCGCTGCGTACCAGTGCCACCTGGCGCTCGGCGCGGTTGAGTTCGTAGGACACGCGCAGCAGCAGCCCCATCGCCACGCAGGTCATCAGCACGCTGGAACCACCGGCGGAGATCAGCGGCAGGGTCAGGCCCTTGGTCGGCAGGATGCCCAGGTTCACGCCGACCGAGACGAAGCTCTGCAGGCTGATCCACAGGCCGATGCCGAAGGCGATGTAGCCGGAGAAATGGCGCTTCATTTCCACGCAGCGCATGCCCAGCCAGAACGCGCGGCCGACCAGCAGCGCGTACAGCGAGATGATCAGGCACACGCCGACGAAGCCCAGTTCCTCGGCGATGACCGAGAAGATGAAGTCGGTGTGCGCTTCCGGCAGGTAGTTGAGCTTCTGCACCGAGCCGCCCAGGCCGACCCCGAACAGTTCGCCGCGGCCCACCGCCATCAGCGCGTTGGACAGCTGGTAGCCGGAACCGAGCTGGTCGGCCCACGGATCGAGGAAGGAGGTGATGCGGCGCAGGCGGTACGGCTCGAGGATCGCGATGAAGGCGAACACCGGCAGGCCGATCACGATCGGCATCGACATGCGCGGCAGGTTCACCCCGCCCAGCACCAGCATGCCGGCGGTGATCGCCAGCAGCAGCGTGGAGGAACCGAAGTCCGGCTGCAGCAGCAGCAGGCCGACCAATGCCACCGCAACGCCCAGCGGCTTGAGCATCGCCGGCCAGGTCGCGTTGACCTCGTCGCGGAAGCGCACCAGGTAGCTGGACAGCCACACGATGTACAGCACCTTCACCGCTTCCACGGTCTGGAAGCGCGAGATGCCCAGGTTGATCCAGCGCCGCGCGCCGTTGACGGTGCTGCCCAGCCCGGGCACGAACACCACCAGCAGCAAGCCGAAGCAGGCCAGCAGCAGCAACTGGTTGTACTGCTCGATGTTCTTCAGCTCGGTGCGCATCGCCCAGATCGCCAGGCCGACACCGCCGGCCAGGAACAGCAGGTGACGGCTCAGGTAGTAGAACGGGCTGGTGGTCAGCTCGATCGAGCTGGAGCCGACCATGACCACGCCCAGCGACGCCAGCGCCACCGCGGCGCCGAGCAGCCACGGGTCGTAGCGGCCACCGATGGCCTCCAGGCGGGTCGCTTGGCGGGCGGGGTCGTTCATCAGCGCACCTTCAACGTGGCCAGGCCGACCAGCACCAGCACCACCGAAATGATCCAGAAGCGCACGATCACCCGCGGCTCCGGCCAGCCCTTCAGTTCGAAGTGGTGGTGGATCGGCGCCATGCGGAACACGCGCTTGCCGGTGAGCTTGAACGAGGCGACCTGGATCATCACCGACAGGGTCTCGATGACGAACACGCCGCCCATGATCACCAGCACCAGTTCCTGGCGCACGATCACCGCGATGGTGCCCAGCACCGCGCCCAGCGCCAGCGCGCCGATGTCGCCCATGAACACCATCGCCGGGTAGGTGTTGAACCACAGGAAGCCCAGGCCCGCGCCGGCGATCGCCGCGCAGATGATGATCAGTTCGCCGGCGCCGGGGATGGTCGGGATCTTCAGGTAGGCCGAGAACACCGCGTTGCCCGAGGCATAGGCGAACACGCCCAGCGCGCAGGCCACCAGCACCGTCGGCATGATCGCGAGGCCGTCCAGGCCGTCGGTCAGGTTGACCGCGTTGGAGAAGCCGACGATCCAGAAGTAGGCGATGGCCACGAAGCTGATCCCGGCCAGCGGCAGCGCGATCGACTTGAACATCGGGATGTAGAAGGTGATCGCCGCCGGTACGTCGGCGGTGTAGTACAGGAACAGGCCCGCGGCCAGGCCGAAGATCGACTGCAGCAGGTACTTCCAGCGCGACTTCAGCCCGTTCGGGTCGCGGCGCACGATCTTGATCCAGTCGTCGTACCAGCCGATCACGCCGAACGCCAGCATCACCGCCAGCACCAGCCACACGTAGCGGTTGCGCAGGTCGCCCCACAGCAGCACCGACAGCAGCACGGTGAGCAGGATCAGCGAGCCGCCCATGGTCGGGGTGCCGGCCTTGGAGAAGTGGGTCTGCGGGCCGTCCTGGCGGATCGGCTGGCCGCCCTTGAACTGCGCCAGCTTGCGGATCACTGCCGGGCCCAGCCACAGCGACAGGAACAGCGAGGTCAGCGCCGCGAGGATGCCGCGGAAGGTCAGATAGCCGAACAGCCCGAACATGCTTTCGAGCTGCTGCAGCCAGCGGGCGAGTTCAAGCAGCATGCGGCGCCTCCTGTGCCTGGTTCAGCAGCGCACGCACCACGGTGTCCATGGCGCTGCCGCGCGAGCCCTTGACGAGGAGCGTGGCCGGGGCCGGCTGGAGCGCGCCAACGGACGGCGCGCCGGTGTTCTCATGCATCTGCTTCACTTCCTGCTCTTGATCCTGCTCTTGCCGATTCCCGGCTCCCGATTCCCGATTCCCGGCCACCGCGGCCAGATCGCGCTGCAGCGCCTCGATCAGCGCCGCATGGCTGTCGAAGACGCGGCCGTTCTCGCCGAACGCCTGCGCGGCGTGGGCGCTGAGCGGGCCGAGCGCGTACAGCCGGGTCAGCCCGGCATCGCGCGCGCGGCGCCCGC
>NZ_AQOK01000049.1:0-13234 GCF_000364645.1 Xanthomonas sp. SHU 308
ATGTATCCGGATTTTTATGCGGGAATTGCAGAAAGCGCCTGGTACCAGTTCAATTCTGGAAACTACGATGCCTCATTGAGTGAAGTCGATGGATTCGCGGTGCAGCAAAATCCTTTAAGGGATGTTGCCTTCGAGCTAAAGGGACGTTCGCTCTTGGCTAAAGAGGACTATGCGGATGCCGTTGCCGCATTTTCGACGGCCGAAGACATCGGTGGCTACAAAAAGACGAGATATCACGCGGCAGCGTTAGCCGCATCTGGAAATTTTTCTGACGCACGGAAAATACTCGACTCCCTTTCCATGAGCGGCATGGGCGGGGATGGCATGCTCAGCATCTTCGAGAAAGTAGCCGTTACAGTGGACCAAGGCAGTCTCGAAGATGCGCGGGCACTGGCAACACAAGCGGCAAGCGGATCCTCAGATGTTCCTCCCCTGCCCAAATATCCGCTGAGGGTTATGGCTAGTACGATCAAGTACCTGGTCGAGCCCGATGCCATGGACTTGGCCGGTCTGGATCGGCTGTTTGACGAAATAATGAGGGAGGTTGCCGAGGGCGATGTCCGCGACCGCGACGACCTGTTGGTGAATGCTCTTGCGGTCATCAGGTTGGCGCAAAGAGCGGGCCATGTCGCCGCGAGTGACAGGATGCTCGCATCCTTGCTGCCACTCGCTACAAAGACCAGCAACCCTGTTGTGCATCAGTTCGTCGCGATTGCAAAGGCGGAAAAGTTGCGGCTAATGAAGGCCCCCGATCAGGCGGTCAGCTATCTCTCTACCAAAATCGACGGTAACGAACCTTTCCAGATGCACGTTGCCTTGCGCGATGCGCTTTATGCGGCAGGACAGTACAAGCAGGCGCTGCAACAGGATTACTGGATAGCCCGCCACCGCGGATTGGCTTACGCGGAGCCGTTCGGAGGCCAGGCTTTCCAGAGTATGAACATTGCCGATTGTACTCTCGCCCACCTGAGCTCGGCGCGGACCTGGGGCGCCATGGGCGATGCGCAGCAGGCGCGGCAATCACTCTCGAGCTTTCGCCGCGACTGGCCTATAGACAGGCTTCCCGATTACTTCCTGCGAAGGCTCGAATCCACTTCTCCGGCCTCGAAGCAGTGAACGACATGGTAGGCCGTTTTCGATGTCAGGGATTCAATCAGAAGATCTTTTGCAGCTGCCAGTTCTTCTTTGGGCGCAAGGTTCTTGACATCAAGACACTTGTCTTTACCCAGCGCCACTTGAATGATGTCCTCGGGAACCCCGACTTCTTCCATCGCCTTTGCGGGGTCGGTGACAAACAAGTTGCGGAACGCGTCGTCGCTGGATAGCTTGTCGATCAAGTTATAGGCGGCGTCGTGGCTAAACGGAGTGTATTCGTCATTCTGGCTCATCGGGGTCCCCTGATTTTGTAGTCATGCGACGCAGGCATACGGTCGCAGTTGCTCGGTGGATCTTTTGAAGAATTTTTATTGTCGTGGAAGTCCTTTGTTGAGGGTTTATGCGGTTACGTCGGTGTGCAATCGTATTCTTTGAAAATCGCGAAAGTGTGTCCGTGGATGTCAGGTCGCTCCTGTCGGGGGGGAATGGACTGGCGCGCGAGCGACGTTGGCTGGCCCTGGCCGCGCATGTGGACGGCGAGATAGACGTGAGCGAAGTCGAACGCGAAATCCTGGGGGATGTGGGTCCTGGCGAATGGATCGACGATGCGCGATTAGAAGGCTATCCGAAAGAAGCCGTCAAGAGGCTCTTGTCCCATGGTCTGCTGATTAGCGACGACGAGGATTGCGAGCACCGGCGGCGCGACGACGCGCTCCGCTGCGGACACTGGTGGCCCATGGCCGCGTTGATGCACCGGCATAGCCGTTGGCAGTCGGTGGACAGCGTAACGGCAATGGCCGAGGGCGAGATGACGACCGCTGTGGAGTTGCGAACCAAGCTGGGTGCGCCGCCGCCTGCGGTAAGCGAACGTGGTGATGCACTGAATCGGATACGGATGCCGCGTTTGCCTGAGGACGAGTTTGATGGCCTGCTCGCAAAGCGAACGACATGCCGCAACTTCGACATCCAGCGCTCACTGTCGCAGGAGTTGCTTGCGAGAATGTTGCAGCGCGCTTTGATGGCGCACGCCCAGGTACGCGTACAGGAAGATACCGTCTTTCTTAAGAAGTACGTTCCCTCCGGGGGAGGGTTGCATCCGGTAGAAGCGTATTTGCTGGTGAATCGCGTCGAAGGCTTGGCCCCAGGGTTGTATCACTACCACCCGATCGAACACGCACTGCAGCCTCTGCCGCCGCCGGAAGCGCCGTTGGACGTATTTGCCAGATTGGCACTTGCAGGTCAGCACTGGTTCGCTGATGCGCCGGTCATGATCGTTCTGGTATTGCGGTTTTCACGCAGTTTCTGGAAGTACCGACTGCATGCCAAGGCATACCGAGCGGTGCTTTTGGACATAGGACATATCTCACAGATGCTGTACGTGAGTGCCACGCAGCTGGGCTTGGGAGCGTTCGTGACATCCGCCATCAACGAGGCCGACATCGAGAAAGCTCTAGCTTTGGACCCGATGCAACAAGGTGTGGTGGCGGTCTGCGGCTTTGGCTGGCGCGGCGAAAAAATGGAGACCAGTGAGTTCGACCCAAGAAACGAGGTGTGGTCTAAGGACGGTTGAATATCAAAGGTGATTTAAAAGCGTACCTTCGGGTGCCGGCTTGCATTCGAAGGAGACCTGTCTGATCGTGCAGCGCGTCGACAGTGTTGTGCTAGAAATCTAATCGTATCATTTGGTCAGTCGTGCATTGGAGCCGATCGCGACCAGGCATGATGCGCTACCGGGCCTGATAGCAGAAGCATCGGCTGGCCAACATGGCACTCCAATGCTCATGTATTGCTGGTGCTCATTACACGCTTCGAGCGAAGCTTCTGGAGGTGCTGACGGCATGCAAAAGCATCGCTTGCCACTATTTTCGATGTCGGTGATATCGCCAAGAAACCGTATCCGAGCGCGACCGAGCTTGGTGTGGACGCATTCGTGAATTCAGCGATTAACGAAGTGAAAATCTAAGCGCATTTGGTGTTGGATCCGATGCAAGAAGGACCGATGGCTATTGGCGGATTCGATTGGCGAGCTGACGAGATTGGAAAAGTGAGTTGGATCCATTGCGCAAGGCGCGGCTCGAGAAATAAGAGTGAGCGGCGAAGCCCATATCGGGTGCGCTAGACTCGGAAGAAGTGGCGCGCCGACGGTAAGTTCCTGGCGATCTGATACAAAAAAACACCCGGCGAGCCGCTGCTCGCCGGGCTTTTCCTCAGAGTAAGATCTAATTGTTTTTGTTGACAAATTTCTTGGACAATTTTCCGGATTCAAAATAGTGTGGATTCTGGAATGCGGTACGCGACGTCAGATAATTGTAAAGATGCACTCTCGATGCGTTCAGTTCTTCTTTTGATGCAAGCTTTTCCGTGGTCATACAATCGCCGGATTTTACGTCTTCCGGATAGATTCCGATAAGGGAAAGCGCTGCAATCGGATCTGCTTCAAAATTTGCCCTGAACGCGTCGTCCTCTACAAGCAACGTCAATAGTTGTGTGGCTTGTGCGTCGGTTATTTTGCTTGCTGATGCGCGTGCGTCTTTGCTCTTTTGAAGTTGCACTGCAAGGTTCATGACTTTATTCCAGTTGATTGACCGGTCTCGGTGCGCCGATGCGCGTCGCCACACGCAAATAGTCGGCGCAGCCCACATTATCATGAACGTGGTCGCCGGATGGGTCTAGATCAGAACCGCGCCATTTTTAAAAAATCACGGTGTAGGGGAGCTCTGCTAACCGGTCGGCCTGCCGCATCGGTGAGGTGCGGGTGAGCGAAAACGCACGCCAGGCTGCATCAGCTGTACGCGTCCTTCCACGCCCTCGTACGCTTGCGACCGATTGCTTCCGTGCCACTGAGCATGGCGGCGACAGGACGTTGCTTCCTGCGCCGATGCCGCCTTGCCCATGCACGGTCTTGCCGCCTGAGTGGCAAGGCGCTGTTGATACGTGCAACGACGCGTATCGGTGGCGGCGGGCTACCGCAACGATACTTCGACCGCGTCGCCATTGCCCCTAAACCAACCTGAGAGTTCCCCCGGCGCTGCCGGGCAGGCAGTAGAAGTTTGACGTGTCCGGGAGTCCATCCCGGAGACTCCGCAACGTGAGCCGCCAAGCACACGAGACGGAGAAACCGAGATGGATGAGTTTGAGAGCTCAAGTCACAACAGTTGGGAGTGCCTGTACTACGTTGTGTTCATACCGAAGTGTGGCCGTAAGACGCTAGATGTGGGTCTGAGGACGCATATAGGAGAAGTGTTCCTACGATTGGCCGAGCAGAAGGAGAGCCGGGTCGAGTAGGACCATCTGATGCCAGGCCACGTCCTTATGGTGCTGAAGATTCTGCCGAAGTACGCGATGCCGCAGGTGGTGGGCTATATCAAGTGCAAGAGCGCCATCCACCTAGCGCGGGTGTATGGGGAGCGGAAGCGGAACTTTGTAGGGCAGAGCTTCTGGGCGCGAGGTTGCTTCGTTACGACGGTAGGTCCGGATGAAGGGTTGATCCGGGCATACATCCGAAACCAAGAGGCTGAAGATCGGCGCTTGGACTAATTGCAGTTGCTGAGGTAGTCGGCCACCTTCAGGTGGCCCTAATAAGGGAGGCGCGTAGCGCCGCCGTAGCCGCTTTTAGCAGCTCACATCTCTAAAGCCCCCAGCTTTGCCGGGGGATATTTACTCGGCCGATGTCGTCGCCATGTCGGCACGCGGGACGGCGCGCGGCGTGACGGCGCACTGCGCCGTGCCGCTGTGCCGCTGTGCCGACACGATCATCCCGGCCGGGCCTCAATGCAGTGGAACGCTTTCCACGTCATCGCGCTGGTGTCTGCCCAGCCGCCCGACCATCGCTGCACTGTCCGGGTTCAGTCCCAGCACCTGGACTTGCGCGCCGTGGCGACGAAATTTCATCACCACCTGATCCAGCGCGCCGATCGCGCTGATGTCCCAGACGTGCGCGTCGCTCAGGTCCAGGGTGACCCGCGTTGGCGCGTGGGTGAAGTCGAAGGCGCCTGCGAAGCTGCCGGCCGAGGCGAAGAACAGTTGGCCGCGGATGCGGTAGGTGTGGCCGCCATCGGCGTCCTCGCTGCGCGCGATGTGCAGCATGCGCCCGACCTTGCGCGCGAAGAACAGCGCCGACAGCAGCACGCCGGTGAGCACGCCGCGCGCCAGGTCGTGGGTGGCCACGGTCACCGCGACGGTGCCGAGCATCACCACACTGGAGCTGGTCGGATGGGTGCGCAACTGCGCCAGCGAGCGCCAGCTGAACGTGCCCACCGAGACCATGATCATCACCGCCACCAGCGCGGCCATCGGGATCTGCCGTACCCGGGCGCCGGCGAACACCACCAGCAGCAACAGCACGCTGCCGGCGATCAATGCGGACAGCCGGCCGCGCCCGCCGGACTTCACGTTGATCACCGATTGCCCGATCATCGCGCAGCCGGCCATGCCGCCGAACAGGCCGCTGACGATGTTGGCCACGCCCTGGCCCACGCATTCGCGGTTCTTGTCGCTGGGCGTGTCGGTCATGTCGTCGACGATCTGTGCGGTCATCATCGACTCGAGCAGGCCGACCACGGCCATCGTCGCCGCGACCGGGAACACGATCCGCAGCGTTTCCAGCGTCCACGGCACGGCCGGCAGCAGCAGGCTGGGGAGGCGATCGGGCAGTTGTCCCTTGTCGCCGACGGTGGGCACGTGGATGCCGAAGTACAGTGTCAGCCCGGTCAGCAGCACGATCGCCACCAGCGGCGGCGGCACGGCCAGGCCGCGCGTCCAGCGGTGCCCCAACAGCAGCGCCGCGGCGCCACCCACGGCGACCGGCAGCAGCATCCACGGCGCCATGCTGCCTGCGGTCAAGGCGGCGCCCAGCACCAGCAACCACAGGCCGATGCCGGGAAAGCTGCGCCGCGACAGCCAGGGCAGGCCGTAGATCAGCAGCAGACCCAGCGCGACCAGCGGGTAGACCGGGACGGGCACGCCGATCAGTTCGGGCAGTTGTGCCATGAAGATCAGGATCGCCAGCGCATTGACGAAGCCGGTGATCACCGAGCGCGAGACGAAGCGCATCAGCGCGCCGAGCTTGAACAGCCCGGCCAGGATCTGCAGCACGCCGGTCAGCAGCGTGGCCGCGAGCAGATAGGGCACGCCGTGCTCTTTGACCAGGCCGATCATCAGCAGCGCCATCGCGCCGGTGGCGGCGGAAATCATGCCGGGGCGCCCGCCGGCGAAGGCGATGGTCACGCAGATGCAGAAGGCGGCATAGAGGCCGATTTTGGGATCGACGCCGGCGATGATCGAGAACGCGATCGCCTCGGGAATCAGCGCCAATGCCACGACCAGGCCGGCGAGCACGTCGCCACGGAGATTGCCGCACCAGGACTGGCGCAGGGAAGAGGAAAATTTCAAGGTAAACGCTCCCGACACCGCCCTGTCGCAGGGCAGCGCTCGCTGTATGCAATGGAAAACCAACAACTTGCGGCCTGCCGTCGAGGCGGGCCGATGCAAGCTGCGGGTGTCAGGGTGGCGTCATGGGAAGCGCGTAGTGAGAGAGCGGCGCGAGCAGGCGCGCGGCCAGTATACGCGATGGCTGCCGCCGCGCCCGCTGTGACCGCCTGTACGCTGCCGCTGCCGCTGCCGACGCACGACTCACGTTGCGCTCACTTTCGACGCGCAGAATGTGCGGATCGCAATGCCGTATCGTGGAGTCGGCCATGCAGGATCTTCGCATCGATCATGTCGATGGCGCCTTGTCTGCCCTGGACCAGGCCGACCCGCAGTACAAGGCCGCGCTGTGGCAATGGGCGTGCCTGGAAATGCTGCACGAGACGCTCACTGCCATGCACCAGCTCTCGCACCGCGCCGGCGTGGCCGAACTGGTCGCCGACGCCTGGCTGGCCCCGGTCGACGTCATCGCCCCGGAGCAGCCCTTCCTGGAGCGCGCCGCGCTGGCCGATCCGCGCGTGCAGGCCTTCGCACTGGCGCTGAATGCGGCGGCATCGCGGCAGTCGCGCGCCGACTTGTGGCGCAGCGGCTATGCCAGCGCGGTGCAGGCCACCTTGCAGGGCATGCAGGCGCTGGCCGGCAAGCACCGGATCGATGCCCGCTTGCCCACCCACCATGCCACGGCGACGGCGGCGGCCTGAGCACGGTGTCGACCACGGCGTTCGTGCGTTGCTGCGCTGACGATCGACCGTGATGACGCTATTGCTCGCACCGACTGTGTGCTCGCACTGAGTCCTCTTTACCGCAAGCGCGACGCGCATCGCCGACGCGATGATGCGGTTGACCGGACGCCGCCGGCCCTGGTTTTCGCGCGATGACACGCGCACCACATCGCGTTCACCCCCATGCGACAGCCCGCGCGACAGCCTTGCGCCATGCGTCACGACGACCGCCACTCTGCGGCCCCTCCTTCCGCGTCCGCGCCCCAGCATCGACGCGCGCGCGATGCCAGCGGCACGTCCGAAGCCGCTGCCTGGTGGCGGCAACTGCGCGCCAGCCGCTGGCTGCGCGTGGTTGCCGCGCTGCTGGCGCTGGCCGCGGCCGCCGTGTTGCTGCTGCAGTGGTACGCCCATGGCTGAGGCAGCGCGTCTTTCCGATCCGCACGGAGCGTTCCGCATGGCCCGATCCACCGCGCATGCCAATGTCCGCGCCTGCCAGGTGCGGGAGACCGTGTCCGGGGGCCACGAGGCAGCCACGCATGCCTGGGTGGTCGCCGAAGTGGGGCGGCTGATGCACCTGCCCGTGCACGACGAGCGCTGTGCCGCCGGTGCGGGTGCGTTCTGCGTGCCCGACGACACCCTGACCACCGCGCAGGCCGAGCAGATCGGCGTGCACGCGGCGGCCGATCTGCTGGGCGGTGTGGTGCCGTACGCCTTCGTCGCCACCAAGGCGATCAGCCATCCGCTGATCGAGATCGATGCGCAGTCACCCGACGGGTGGCAGCCCGACCTGGGCGCGGCGCTGGCGTCCGCCACGCTGCCGGGCTACGCCGCCTTCAGCGCTGCCGATGCCCGACGCGCGTACGCGCGCTTGTGCGACGGCGGCCCGGTGCGGCTGAAGCTGCCGCACGGCGTCGGTGGGCTCGGGCAGGTGCTGCTCGGCGACGCGCAGGCGCTGGATGCGGCGCTGGCGACACTGCCCGCGCACGCGTTGCGCGAGCATGGGGTGGTGCTGGAACGGCACCTGCAGCAGCCGACCACCTTCAGCGTCGGCGAAACCCACTGCGCCGGCGTGACCATCGCCTACTGCGGCACGCAGTCGGTCACCCGCGATAGCAGCGGCCGCGAGGCGTACGGCGGCTCGGAACTGCAGGTGATCCGCGGCACCCTCGACACACTGCTGGAGCAGCCGTTGCCGCCACGTCAGCGCACCGCGGTGCTGAAGGCGCGCGACTACGATCGGCTGGTGGCCGCGGCCTATCCGGGCTTCTATGCGTCGCGGCGCAACTACGACGTGATCGAGGGGCTGCTTGCCGATGGCAGCATCGCCTGCGGCGTCCTCGAGCAGTCCTGGCGCGTCGGCGGCGCCACGCCGGCGGAACTGGCCGCGGTCGCTGCGTTCCAGCAGTCGCCGGCGCTGCAACGCGTGGTCGCCGCCACCGTCGAGCGCTATGGCGCGCATCCGCCGCCGCCGGCCGGGGCGCAGGTGTACTACGTGGGCGAAGAGCCGCGCACCGGCCTGCTGACCAAGTACCGCTACATGCGCAGCGTGACCTGACCATGGAAGCCGAACTGTCCAGCATCGACATCCCGGTCGACGGCGCGGCGCTCAGCGGCACCTTGCTGACCCCGACCAGCCGCCTGCCCGGCGTGCTGTTCGTGCACGGCTGGGGCGGCAACCAGCATCACAACCTGGTGCGCGCGCGCGAGGCGGCGGGGCTGGGTTGCGTGTGCCTGACCTTCGACCTACGTGGCCACGAAGGCCTGGCCGCGATGCGCGAGACGGTGACGCGCGCGCAGAACCTGGACGACATCAAGGCCGCCTACGATCGCCTGGCGGCGTCGCCGCACGTGGATCCGGACGCGATCGCGGTCGTTGGGCTGAGCTACGGCGGCTACCTGGCCGCGTTGCTGACGCTGGAGCGGGCGGTGGAGTGGCTGGCCCTGCGCTCGCCGGCGCTATACAAGGACGCGCACTGGGATGGTCCGAAAGTCGCGCTGAACCGCGATCCCGATCTGATGCCCTACCGCAACCGCGTTGTGACGCCGGCGGACAACCGCGCCCTGGCGGCCTGCCAACGCTATCGCGGCGATGTGCTGCTGGTGGAGGCCGAACGCGACACCATCGTGCCGAGCCAGGTACTGCACAACTACGCGGCAGCGTTCTCCAACGCGCGCTCGCTGACCACGCGCATGATCGCCGGCGCCGATCACGCGCTGACCGAGAAGGCGCACCAGGCCGCCTATACGCGCCACCTGATCGACTGGCTGACCGACATGGTGATCGGGCGCCGCGTGGCCCTGGCCAGCCGCGTGGTCGAACAGCGCAAGCAGCGCCTCAAGCGCAGCGAGGGCGAGGCGGCGACGGCGCCCGGCAAGGGATCGAACGCGTTCCATGGGCGCCTGGAAGCGAAGGAGCACAGCGCCTCGCCACCCGCTTCGTCGCGTTGAGGCGCATGCGGTGCCGGAGGCGTGCAACAGCAACACGCGGCGCAAGCCGCGGTGTGCCGTGCGCGCGATGGGCTGCTATCCGGTTGTCGCCGCTGCGCCGGGAGACGGCGCCTCGGGGGCGCCTTCCATCGCGACCGAAGACGCAGCGTAGCAGCGGCGTGCGCCGCGACAGGCATTCTCGGTAACGCCCGTCGCGGCTGAAGCCGATCCTACGCGGGCAACGACGAGATGCCCCGCTGCGCGAGGCGCTCCTCAGTGACAACGCCCCGAATGCGCCAGGTGCTGCCAGGCATGCCGCACCAGCCAGCGCGCCTCGTCCCACGGCACCGACAGCATCGGCGCGCACTGGTGATAAGCGTCCTGCAGCACGCGGTACAGCTGCGCCTCGTTGGCGCGCGGGTAGGCCAGGTACACGTCATAGCCGATCTTCAGCAGCTGCGCGTAGTCGGCGAAGCCCTGGCGGCCGAGACGGCCCTCGGCATGGGCCTGCTGCCAGTACGCCATCTCGGCGTCCAGATCGATGCTGACGCGAGCGTGGGTCGGTTGGTCAAGCGCGGAGACGGTGTGCATCACATCACCCCGGTGTCGACGGAACCCCTGTGGGCTGGATGCTAACCCGGGACTGAACGTCCCCTGTGAGCATTGCGTTCACCGGGCGTGAAGACTCGCGGCGACGTGGCGGCGGATCCAAGGTCCTGGGATGGCTTGCTCCCTTCGCGAGTCCAAGCAATCCGTATCGCGGTTGCTGTCACCCCGCCCATGGGCGTGCCGCCATGCTCCCGCCACAGCGCCGCCCGCCATGCTGCACTGCAGCTTGCGCAGAAATAATGATGATCTATAACTATTATCAGACCTAAGTGATCCGCTCTCTCTCTCCCCCCTCTCCATGCAGGCCTATCCATGAGCAGCTACCAAGACCGCTGGCAGACCGTCCAGGTCGAGATCGACGCAGGCATCGCCTGGGTCACCCTGAACCGGCCGGACAAGCGCAACGCGATGAGTCCCACCCTCAATCGCGAAATGATCGACGTGCTGGAGACGCTGGAGCTGGACAGCAGCGCCGAGGTGCTGGTGCTGACCGGCGCCGGCGAATCCTGGTCGGCCGGCATGGATCTGAAGGAATACTTCCGCGAGACCGACGGCAAGGAAGAGATCGTGCAAGAGCGCATGCGCCGCGACTGCTCGCAGTGGCAGTGGCGCCTGCTGCGCTTCTACAGCAAGCCGACCATTGCCGCGGTCAACGGCTGGTGCTTCGGTGGCGCGTTCTCGCCGCTGGTCGCCTGCGACCTGGCCATCGCCGCGGACGAGGCGGTGTTCGGGCTGTCGGAGATCAACTGGGGCATCCCCCCGGGCAACCTGGTCAGCAAGGCCGTCGCCGACACCATGGGCCACCGCAACGCCATGCTCTACATCATGACCGGGCGCACCTTCACCGGCACCGAGGCGGCGCAGATGGGCCTGGTCAACGCCAGCGTGCCGCGCGCGCAGTTGCGTGAGGAAGTGACCAAGCTGGCGCAGGAACTGCAGCAGAAGAACCCGGTTGTGCTGCGCTTCGCCAAGCACGGCTTCAAGCGCTGCCGCGAGCTGACCTGGGAGCAGAACGAGGACTATCTGTACGCCAAGGTCGACCAGTCCAATCACCGCGATCCCGAGAAGGGCCGGCAACAGGGCCTGAAGCAATTCCTGGACGACAAAACCATCAAGCCCGGTCTGCAGACCTACAAGCGCTGACCCGTCGCGTCGCCTGCGGCCCCGCGGGGGCCGCGGCGGCGTTGCCGCACGCCGTGCCGTCTCTCTCCCCCGGATGGTTCCGATGAATGCCGCTGAGTCCGTTGCCACCGCCGCGCGCTACCGTCCTGTCGGACTGAGCCACGCGGATACCGAGGTCCACCGCGATGCCGACGGCGTGCTGCGCCTGCGCGCGCGCGAACCGCTGGCGCCGCTGCCCAGGCACCTGCTGCAGCGGCTGCAGCACTGGGCGCTGCAGACCCCCGATGCCACCTTCGTGGCGCAGCGCGACGACGCCGGGCAGTGGCGGCGCCTGAGCTACGCGCAGATGCTCGAGCGCACGCGGCTTATCGCCGCGCATCTGCTGGACATGGGCCTGTCGGCGCAACGGCCGCTGGCGATCCTGTCCGGCAACGATCTGGAACACCTGCAACTGGCGTTCGCGGCGATGTACGCCGGCATCCCGTACTGCCCGGTGTCGCCGGGCTATGCGTTGCTGTCGCGCGATTTCGCCAAGCTGCGGCATGTGGCCGAGGTGCTGCGCCCAGGCCTGCTGTTCGCCAGCGACGGCGCCGCGTTCGCCCCGGCGATCGCGGCGGTGTTCCCCACCGATGTCCCGGCAGTGTGCGTGCGTGGCACCGTGGGCGATCGTGCCTGCCTGCGTTTCGAGGAGTTGCTGGCGCCGCGTGCGCTGGACGCGGCCGATGCCGCCTTCGCCGCCTGCGGCCCGGACAGCATCGCCAAGTTCCTGTTCACCTCCGGCTCCACCCTGCTGCCCAAGGCGGTAATCACCACCCAGCGCATGCTGTGCGCGAACCAGCAGATGCTGCTGCAGACCTTCCCGGTGCTCGGGCAGACGCCGGTGCTGGTCGACTGGCTGCCGTGGAACCACACCTTCGGCGGCAGCCACAACATCGGCATCGCCCTGTACAACGGCGGCAGCTTCTACCTCGACGACGGCAAGCCGACCCCGGCGCTGTTCGAGCAGACCTTGCGCAACCTGCGCGAGATCGCGCCCACCGTGTACCTGAGCGTGCCGCGCGGCTGGGAACAACTGGCGCAGGCGCTGGAACAGGATGCGGCGCTGCGCGAGACGTTCCTGTCGCGCATGCGCATGTTCTTCTTCGCCGCCGCGGCGTTGTCGCAGGAAGTGTGGGACCGCCTGGAGCGCATCGCCGAGGCGCATTGCGGCGAGCGCATCCGCATGCTCGCCGGTCTGGGCATGACCGAATGCGCGCCGTCGTGCACCTTTACCCACGGCACCAGCAATACGCCTGGCGACGTCGGCGTGCCGGCGCCGGGCTGCGAGGTCAAGCTGGTGCCGGTCGGCGACAAGCTGGAAGCGCGCTTCCGCGGGCCGCACGTGATGCCGGGTTACTGGAACGCGCCGCAGCAGACCGCCGAGGCCTTCGACGAGGAAGGCTTCTACCGCTCCGGCGACGCGCTCAAGCCGATCGATCCGCAGCATCCCGAGCGCGGCCTGCTGTTCGACGGCCGCCTGGCCGAGGACTTCAAGCTGTCTTCCGGCGTGTTCGTCAGCGTCGGCCCGTTGCGCACGCGGGTGCTGATGGAAGGTGCTGCGTACGTGCAGGACGTGGTGGTCACCGGTGCCGACCGCGACACCATCGGCCTGCTGCTGTTCCCGCGGCTGGACGCGCTGCAGGCGCTGTCCGGGCTGCCGGCGCAGGCCGAGACGGCGCAGGTGCTGCAGGCGCCGCCGGTGCGCGCCTGGCTGCAGCGGCTGCTCGACACGCTCAACCGCAGCGCCACCGGCAGCGCCAGTCATGTCGCGCGCGCGGCGTGGCTGGGGGAGC
>NZ_AQOK01000050.1:0-12510 GCF_000364645.1 Xanthomonas sp. SHU 308
TCGCGCGCGCGGCCGGTGACGCCGGCGGCCGCTGCGCCGCCTTCCACCGCGAGCAGCGCCGGCGATGAGCCGGATCCGCTGGCTGCACCAGCTCGATACGGTCGCCGCCGCCGACTGGGACGCCCTGCACGACGGTCGCAATCCCTTCGTCGCCCACGCCTTCCTGGCCGGCCTGGAGCAGCACGGCTGCCTGCGCCCGGACTGGGGCTGGAGTCCGCTGCATCTCACCGTCTGGGACGGCGAGGCGCTGGTCGCGGCGGCGCCCGGCTACGTCAAAAGCAACTCGCACGGCGAATTCGTGTTCGACCATGCCTGGGCGCATGCCTACGCGCGCTACGGCCAGGACTACTTCCCAAAGTGGCTGTGCGCGGTGCCCTACTCGCCGGTGACCGGGCCGCGACTGCTCGCCCGCGACCTGGCGGCGCAGCAGGAACTGCTCGCGGCCATGCGGGCGCTGACCGAGCGCACCGGCCTGTCCTCGGCCCACGTCAATTTCCACCGCGCCGACGAGGACGCCGCGTTCGACGCCGACTGGCTGGAACGCAACGACGTGCAGTACCAGTGGCACAACGACACCGGCTGGACCGGGTTCGACGATTACCTGGGCGCGATGGACCACAAACACCGCAAGAACATCCGCCAGGAGCGAGCCAAGGTGCAGCGCGCCGGCATCGGCTTCCGCGTGCTGCACGGCGACGAGGCCAGCGCCGCCGACCTGCAGGCGATGTACGGCTTCTATCTGCGCACCTTCGACGACTACGGCAATTCGCCGGCGCTGACCCTGAACTTCTTTTCGCACCTTGCGCGCACGATGCCGCGCAACCTGCTGATCTTCCTGGCCATCCATGACGGCACGCCAGTGGCCGGTGCGTTCTGCCTGCGCGGCGGCGACACCCTGTACGGCCGTTACTGGGGCGGCGAGCCCCTGCCCGGCCTGCACTTCGAGACCTGCTACTACCAGGGCATCGAGTACTGCCTGCGCGAGGGCCTGACCCGCTTCGAGCCGGGCGCGCAGGGCCAGCACAAGATCGCCCGCGGCTTCCTGCCGCGGCTGGTACGCAGCCGCCACTGGATCGCCGACCCGGGCTTCCGCGTGCCGTTGGCCGAGTGGTGCGCGCAGGAGCGCGCCGAGGTGCGCCAGCACGCGGCGGCGCTGCAGCGCCACTCGCCGTTCCGCCACGACGCCTGAGGCATCGGCTACGCTGCCGGCGATGCGTCGTCTCCCCGTCCTGCTCGCGGCCGATCCCGCCGCCCCGTTCCCGCCGCCGTCCAGCGCCCTGCGCGAGCCGGACGGCCTGCTCGCGGTCGGCGGCGACCTGTCGCCGACGCGCCTGCTCGCGGCCTACGCCCAGGGCATCTTCCCCTGGTACTCCGACGGCGAGCCGATCCTGTGGTGGAGTCCGGACCCGCGCACCGTGTTCCGCAGCGACGGCGTACGCCTGTCCTCGCGCTTCCGCCGCAGCCTGCGCCACTGTCCGTGGACCGTGCGCGCCGACACCGCCTTCGCCCAGGTCATCGATGCCTGCGCGCAACTCCCCCGCCGCGGCCAGGACGGCACCTGGATCACCGCGCCGATGCGCGCCGCCTACCTGGCCCTGCACCAGGCCGGCCACGCACATTCGGTGGAAGTGTTCGACGGCGACGAGCTGGTCGGCGGCATCTATGGGGTGGCGCGCGGGCGCATGTTCTTCGGCGAAAGCATGTTCAGTGCGCGCAGCGGCGGCTCCAAGGTCGCACTGGCGGCACTGGCGCGGCGCCTGCACGGCTGGGGTTGGCCGCTGATCGACGCGCAGGTGGAGAACGACCACCTGCTCAGCCTGGGCGCCGAGCGCTGGCCGCGTACGCGGTTCCTGGACACCATCGCGCCGCTGGTAGCGGCGACTGCCGAGACCGCGCCGTGGACGCTGCGCTTCGGCACCCTGGCGGCCGCGGAACTGGCCCAGGGCTGAGCGGGATTAACGCAAACTTTGCATGGCGCGGCCCAGGCGAGTAAAATCCTCGCTCTTCAGGCCTTTGGCCGTTCCGAATCGCACAGGATTACATGTCGAAAGACGACTCCATCGAATTCGAAGGCACCGTCAGCGAGACGTTGCCCAATACCACGTTCCGGGTCAAGCTGGAAAACGGGCACGAAATCATCGCCCACATCTCCGGCCGCATGCGCAAGAACTACATCCGCATCCTGACCGGCGACCGGGTGAAGGTCGAAATGACCCCGTACGACCTGACCAAGGGTCGCATCACCTACCGCATGAAGTAATCCGCCCCGGGCGGACATGAAGAAGGCGGCCACTGGCCGCCTTTCGCGTCTGCAACGATGGAACGACGGTGACCTCGCCAGGCGGCTGCAGCCTCTGCAGCCGCCTTTCGTCGTGCCTGTCGGCCCGGCCTCAGTCCACCGTCGCCGGCAGCAGGCGCTCCGGCTCGGCCTGGGTATCGACCACCAGCTCGCCGTCGCGCACGTCGATGGTGACGCGGCCGCCGTTGACCAGCTTGCCGAACAGCAGTTCGTCGGCCAGCGGGCGCTTGACCTTGTCCTGGATCACCCGTGCCATCGGCCGCGCGCCCATCAGCGGGTCGAAACCGTGCTGGGCCAGCCAGTCGCGCGCGGTCGGGGTCGCCGACAGCGACACGTGCTTCTCCTGCAGCAGCATCTCCAGTTCGATCACGAACTTGTCGACCACGCGCAGGATGTGGCTGAAGGCCAGCGGCTGGAACTGCACCACCGCGTCCAGGCGGTTGCGGAACTCCGGGGTGAAGCTGCGGCGGATGATCTCCATCGCATCGGTGGAGTGGTCCTGCTGGGTGAAGCCGATCGAGCGCCGCGAGGCCTGGGTGGCACCGGCATTGGTGGTCATCACCAGGATCACGTTCTTGAAGTTCGCCTCGCGCCCGTTGGTGTCGGTGAGCACGCCGCGGTCCATGACCTGCAACAGGATGTTGAAGATGTCCGGATGCGCCTTCTCCACCTCGTCCAGCAGCAGCACGCAGTGCGGGGTCTTGACGATCTTCTCGGTCAGCAGGCCGCCCTGGTCGAAGCCGACGTAGCCCGGGGGCGCGCCGATCAGGCGGCTGATCGAATGCGGCTCCATGTACTCGGACATGTCGAAGCGCACCAGCTCGATGCCCAGTTGCAGCGCCAGCTGCTTGGTGACCTCGGTCTTGCCCACGCCGGTGGGGCCGGCGAACAGGAAGTTGCCGATCGGCTTTTCCGGATTGGCCAGGCCCGAGCGCGCCAGCTTGATCGACGAGGCCAGCGTCTCGATCGCCGGATCCTGGCCGAAGATCACCATCTTCAGGTTGCGCTCCAGGTGCTGCAGCACGTCCTTGTCGGTGGCGCTGACCTGCTTGGCCGGGATCCGCGCCATCTTGGCGACGATGGTCTCGATCTCCTCGATGTCGATCAGTTCCTTGCGCTGGCCTTCCGGCAGCAGCCGCTGGCGCGCGCCGGCCTCGTCGATCACGTCGATCGCCTTGTCCGGCAGCAGCCGGTCGCCGATGTGCTTGACCGACAGGTCCACCGCCGCCTGCAGCGCGTCGTCGGCGTAGGTCACGCCGTGGTGCGCCTCGTACTTGGGCTTGAGGCCCTGCAGGATCTCGAAGGTCTCGCCCACGGTCGGCTCGACGATGTCGATCTTCTGGAAGCGCCGCGCCAGGGCGCGGTCCTTCTCGAAGATGCCGCGATACTCCTGGAACGTGGTCGAACCGATGCAGCGCAGCTCGCCCGAAGACAGCGCCGGCTTGATCAGGTTGGACGCGTCCATGGTGCCGCCGGAGGCGGAACCGGCGCCGATGATGGTGTGGATCTCGTCGATGAACAGCACCGCGTTGGGCACCTTCTTCAGCGAGGTCAGCACGCCCTTCAGGCGCTTCTCGAAGTCGCCGCGGTATTTGGTGCCAGCGACCAGCGCGCCCAGGTCGAGCGAGAAGATCACCGCGTCGGCCAGCACCTCGGGCACCGTGCCTTCGACGATGCGCTTGGCCAGGCCCTCGGCGATGGCGGTCTTGCCGACACCGGCCTCGCCCACGTACAGCGGGTTGTTCTTGCGGCGGCGGCACAGCACCTGGATGGTGCGCTCGATCTCGTCGGCACGGCCCACCAGCGGGTCGATGCGGCCGTTGCGGGCCTGCTCGTTCAGATTGGTGGCGTACTCGGCCAGTGCGTCGCCCTTGGGCTCGCCCTCGCCCGCCTCGCCCTTGGGCTCGCCGTCGGACGGCGCGGCGTGCTCGCCGTCCTCGCCCATCTTGGCGATGCCATGGGACAGGTAGTTGACGATGTCCAGGCGGGTGATGTCCTGCTGGTTCAGGAAGTACACCGCGTGCGAATCCTTTTCGCCGAAGATCGCCACCAGCACGTTGGCGCCGCTGACTTCCTTCTTGCCCGAGGACTGCACGTGGTAGACCGCCCGCTGCAGCACCCGCTGGAAGCCCAGGGTGGGCTGGGTGTCGCGGCCATCGTCGTCGGCCAGGCGCGCCACCGAGGCTTCGATGGCCTGTTCCAGGTCGCCGCGCAGGCGGTCGACGTCGGCGCCGCAGGCCTTGAGCACGGCCTGGGCGGAGGGATTGTCGAGCAATGCCAACAGCAGGTGCTCCACCGTCATGAACTCATGACGGGCTTCCCGGGCGCGCTTGTAGCACTGGCCGATGGTCTGCTCGAGATCTTTGCTGAACATGGTGTACTCCGACGTCTGTTGCCGACAATATGTGGCTTGAGTTGCGAATTTCCACAACCCTATCGGATCAGTGTGTTCACACCGCGTTAGTCCGGGCAAACCGGTGACCGACGCCTCCCACTATCAGGCTTTTTCCATCGTGCACAACAGGGGATGCTGGTTCATCCGCGAGAACTCGTTCACCTGAGCTACCTTGGATTCAGCCACCTCGCGGGTATAGACCCCGCACACCCCGCGGCCGCGGGTATGCACGTGCAGCATCACCTGGGTGGCGCGCTCCAGGTCCAGGGAGAAGAACTGCTGCAGCACGGTCACCACGAAGTCCATCGGGGTGTAGTCGTCGTTCAGCAGCAGCACCTGATACATGGGCGGGCGGGCGACTTCCGGCTTGCCGGTCTCCACCATGACGCCATGATCGTGCTCGGGGGAATTCTTGCGGGGCATCCGCCCATTATATACGGGGGCCGCCGGCCAGGATTGGACGATCGCCGGCCCTGCCCGCACAATTCCCCTCCTTTCGATGGCGCTCCGCATGCATTCGACGATGTTCCCCAAGCTTCCGCTGCTCGCCGCGCTGCTCGCCGCCGCCCTGCCGGCCGCCGCCGAGACGCCGGATGCGGCGCTGGGCAAGCGCCTGCAGGCGCTGGGCTACGACGTGCAGGCGGACGAGGACGGCGACTATCAGGTGCTGTTCGGCCTGCGCGACCACGGGCAGGAGCGCAAGCAGCTGACCTATGTGCGCTCGCCGGTGGAGACCTTCGGCAGCTACCGCATCCGCGAGGTGTGGTCGCCGGCCTACCAGGCGCAGGGCGACAGCCTGCCCGCCAAGGTCGCCAACCGGCTGCTGGAGGACGCGCAGTCGGACATCCTCGGCGGCTGGGTGCGCCAGGGCGGCACGGCGGTGTTCGTGGTCAAGATCCCCGCCGATGCCGACGATGCGGCGCTGCGCGAGGCGCTGGAGGCGGCCGCGCGCGGCGCCGACGCGATGGACGCCGAACTGAACGGCGGCAAGGACCTGTTCTGATGACGGCGGCCGCGGAACCCTGGCAGCCGGACGTGACCGTGGCCACGGTGGTGGTGCGCGACGGGCGCCTGCTGCAGGTCGAGGAAGCCATCGCCGGTGCGCTGGTGTTGAACCAGCCGGCCGGCCACCTGGAGCCGGACGAGAGCCTGATCGAGGCCGCGGTGCGCGAGACGCTGGAGGAAACCGGCTGGCAGGTGCAGCCGACCGCGTTCATCGGCGCCTACCAGTGGAAGGCCGACACCGGCCGCCACTACCTGCGCTTCGCCTTCGCCGCCGATCCGGTCGCGCACGATGCGCAGCGGCCGCTGGACACCGGCATCGTGCGCGCGCTGTGGATGACCCCGGCCGAACTGGAGGCCGAAGCGCCGCGCTGGCGCAGCCCGCTGGTGTGGCAGGTGGTGGCCGACTACCTGGCCGGGCGCCGCTACCCGCTGGATCTGCTGCGGCAGGTGGCATGAGCGGTGCAGCGGTCATGGTCGGGGTCTCCGGCGGCGTGGATTCGTCGGTGGCGGCCTGGCAGCTGGTCCAGCAGGGCGCGGCGGCGGTGTCCGGCCTGTTCATGCAGAACTGGGCCGACGACGGCAGCGGCGACTGCCGTGCCGACGACGATCGCCGCGATGCGGTGGCGGTGTGCGGGCGACTGGGCATCCCCTTCCATTTCCGCGACTTTTCGCAGGAGTACTGGCAAGGCGTGTTCGCGCACTTCCTGGCCGAATATGCAGCCGGGCGCACGCCCAACCCGGACGTGCTGTGCAACCGCGAGGTCAAGTTCAAGCATTTCCTGGACGCGGCGCGCGAGCTCGGCGCCGAGCGCATCGCCACCGGCCACTACGCGCGGGTGGACAGCCTCGGTGGTCGCTGGCGGCTGCTGCGCGGGCTGGACCGCAACAAGGACCAGAGCTACTTCCTGCACCAGCTGGGCCAGGCGCAACTGGCCGCGACCCTGTTCCCGGTCGGCGAACTGCCCAAGGAACAGGTGCGCCGCATCGCCCGCGAAGCCGGCCTGCCGACCCACGCCAAGAAGGATTCCACCGGCATCTGCTTCATCGGCGAACGCGATTTCCGCGAATTCCTCGGCCGCTACCTGCCGGCGCGGCGCGGCGAGATCCGCGACCCGCACGAGCAGGTCGTGGCCGAGCATCCGGGGGTGTTCTACTTCACCCTGGGTCAGCGCGAGGGCCTGAACATCGGCGGGGTGCGCGGCCGCGCCGCGGCGCCGTGGTACGTGGTCGGCAAGGACGTCGCCCGCAACGTGCTGTACGTCGACCAGGACCGCGACAGCCCCTACCTGATGGCCAACGGGCTGCAGTCCGAGGCCGCCCACTGGATCGCCGGTGCGCCGCCGGCACGGCGCTTCGAGTGCACCGCGCAGACCCGCTACCGCCAGGCCGACGAGCCCTGCACGGTCGAGGTTGGCGACGACGGCACCCTGTCGGTCCGCTTCGCGCGCCCGCAGCGCGCCGTCACCCCCGGGCAGTCGCTGGTGCTGTACCAGGGCGAGGAATGCCTGGGCGGCGCCGTGATCGCCACCACCGATGCCCCGCTGGAGCGCCGCCTGGCGCAGCAGGCCCCCGCCGTACACGAGGACCCGATTCGATGACCGATTCCATGGACGCGCGCATGCTGGCGCTGGCGGGCATGGCCCAGGCCCTGCAGCAGGTGCGGCGCATCGCCGAGACCGGCCAGTCCGAGGCGTCGCTGGTACGCACCCTGCTCGACAGCGTGTTCCGCATCGAAGCCCCCAGCCCCGAAGCGGTCTACGGCCGCCGCGCCGACCTCGCGCCGGGGCTGCGCCTGCTGCACAACTACTTCCGCAACCAGGGCCAGGACGAGGTGCTGCCGCGGCTGGCGCTGGCGGTGATCCAACTGGAACGGCGCTTCGCCGGCGATGCCGAGACCGACGCCAAGGTCGATGCCGGCCTGGCCCGGATCGCGCCGCTGCTGGAGCGCCATGCCGACAGCACCCACCCTGAGGTGATCGCGGCGTTGGGCCAGCTCTACGCCGACACCATCAGCCACTTGCGCCCGCGGGTGATGGTGCAGGGCAACCCGCATTACCTGGGTCAGGCCGGGGTGGTGGCGGAGATCCGCGCACTGCTGCTGGCGGCGGTGCGTTCGGCGGTGCTGTGGCGGCAGATGGGCGGCAGCCTGTGGGATTTCCTGCTGGCCAAGCGGCGCATGCGCGAGACCGTGGACCGCGCCTTGCGCTGAGTCCCCGGGGTGCCGGCGCCGGGCCGGCAGCGCGCCGCCCGCGGTGGTTCTGCGACGCGGATCGTACGAATGTCGGCAGGTTTCGATGATCCGCGCACCGCGTTGCTAAAGACCCGGGGGGGGCGGCCGATACAGCAATCGTGAATCTGCCGAGAACTTCCATGTACTCACGCCTCCTGATCCGTCTGGCCGCCCCGCTCGCCCTGACGCTGCTGTTCCCCATCGCCGCCGGCTTCGATTGGCCGGCCCCGGTCCGTTGGGCCATCCTCACCACCATGACGCTGAGCTGGCTCGGTTTCGCCGGCTGGACCGCGTACAGCCAGAGCCGGCGCTCGCCGGAGCAGGCCAAGGTCATGCGCGAGCAGGACCACCTGCTGACCGAGCTGCGCAGCTTCGTCGGCAACGAGATCGAGGGCTCGCGCTCGGAGATCGAACGTGCCCGCGAATTGATCCGCCAGGCGGTCAGCGGCCTGGGTGGCAGCTTCGAGGCGATGAACCGCAAGTCGCGGCAGCAGAGCGTGGCGCTGGCCCGCATCGTCGACCGCGCCGGCGAAGACGGCGGCGCCGGGGTGGACGTGGCCCGCTTCGCCCAGCATGCCAGCCAGCGCATGGAGCAGCTGGTGGAGGCGCTGGAGCAGGTCAGCGGCCAGAGCAGCACCACGGTGCACTACATCGACGACATGTCCCAGCACCTGGACGGCATCTTCGCCCTGCTGGAGGACGTCAAGTCGATCGCCGACCAGACCAACCTGCTGGCGCTGAACGCGGCGATCGAAGCGGCGCGCGCCGGCGAGGCGGGCCGCGGCTTCGCGGTGGTGGCCGACGAGGTGCGCAACCTGTCCGAGCGCTCGACCACCTTCAACGAGCAGATCCGCAAGCTGGCGCACAGCTCCAAGGACGCCATCGCCAAGGTCCGCGAGACGGTCTCGAACATGGCCTCCCGCGACATGGACCGCTCCCGCGAGGCGCGGGCCGAGGCCGCGGCGATGCTGGACAACGTGGCCGCGATCAACCACTCGCTGGGCGACGGCATGCGCGAGATCTCCGAGTGCGGCCGCGCCATCGACAGCAGCGTCGCCGAAGCGGTGCGCGCCCTGCAGTTCGAGGACATCGCCACCCAGGCCCTGGGCGGCGTGCACACCCACCTGGACCGCCTGACCGCGATCAACCGCGAGGCCGTGGCGCTGCAGGAACTGCTGCACCGCAATGGCGGCGTGTTCGACCACGAACTGCTCGACGCCCTGCAGCGGGTCGGCAACCGCCTGCGCGACATGCGCACCGAGTGGGAGCGTCCGCCGCACAAGCCGGTGGCGCAGCAGAGCATGGGTGCCGGCACGGTCGAGTTGTTCTAAGTCCGCCTTGTCGCGCTCCGCGCCATGAACCGACGAGTCCCCGGCCCCTGCCGGGGCTTGTCGTCTCTGCCCTTCCCGTCCGGCCCCGTCGATGTCGATGCATCTCCAGTCCCTGTCCCGAGTTGCGGCCATGTCCTGCGATGACAGCAGCGGCGCGCACGTGCCTGCGTCCGAGCCGGTGGCCGCACCCGGCATCCGGCCGGTGACCGCGCCGCGCCAGCCCGGCCACGCCCTGCGACGGCTGGAAACGCTGGCCCAGGCCGAACTGCGGCAGTTGCTGATCGCACGCGCACCGGCGCAGCAGGACGCGCGCATCGCCGACCCGGTCTGGGCCGGCCTGGCCTGGGACATGGGCCTCAACGGCAGCGCGGTCGCCGCTGCCGGCACGCCGGCGCCGTTGGTGCACTTTCCGCTGTACGACGGCGATTGAGTCGATCGCGGCGGTTGCGTTGGCATCGCGCGGTGCCTGATGTGGCAGCGCGTTCGGGGCGCCGCGCTAGAGAGTCACCCGGCGCCATCTCTCGATTTCGCTTGCTGCAGGAGGCCGGGCAGCCCATGCATTCTTCGCGGCTGCAGGAGCGGCTTCAGCCGCCAAAGGCGGTACCGGGAATGCTCCTGTCGCGGCTGAAGCCGCTCTTGCGAGGCGACGGCTGGTTTCACTGAACCACGGCAACAAGCAGCGATGCGCGATGTCATTCGGTCGCGAAACGCGAGCGACACGTGCCTGGCCGGCCGCCTGCAGTCGGGACTGAAGTCCCTCCCACAACGACTCCGATCAGATCGCGACATCGTTGCTGCAAAGGCGCATTCGGCGGCGAGCTACGACACATCGACCGACCGGCGTCGCATCCAGGCGCACGCCTGAACCCTTCTCCCAATCGCGAGCGCCCGGCCGTGGGCAAGCGTCACTGTGGGAGCAACTTCAGTCGCGACGCGCGATGCCGTCCGGCGCTTCGATGCGCCTGAAGTCGGGACTGAAGTCCCTCCCACAACGACTCCGACCAGATCGCGACATCGTTGCTGCAAGGCGCATTGGGCGGCGAGCAAGGCCATGCCTGACGCCGTTCCTGCAATGTTGGCCGTCGGGTCGCGGCTGAAGCCGAAACTGCGCACAGCCTGAAATCCGCGCGATCAGCTCGGATTCTCCAGCGAGAACAGGTCCGCCTGCTTGTCGTAGGCGAAGTACTCGGCGTAGCGCGCCCAGCTGGTGACCGCCTGCACGGTCTCCGCCGCGTAGGCCTCGGACATGTGGTCTTCCAGTTCGTCGCGGAAGCGGCGCGCCGGCGCGTGATGCGCCGGGCGTTCGTCGAGCACGCGGCGGATGTGCGCGGCCAGCGGCACGTAGGTGGCTAGGTGCTGGGCGAACAGTTGCTTGCGCGCGTCGGTGCCCAGCTCGGCGAAGCGCTGCCCGGCCGGGGTCAGCTGCAGGTCGCCCTGTTCGAACACGGCGAAACGCAACAGTTGCAGGGTCTCGGCGATCGGGAACAGTTCGTCCACTTCCAGCTGCAGGCCGGCCGCCAGCGGCGGCAGGTCGGCACGGCCGTGGTAGGGCTCGGCCGCCACCGCTTCGATCAGGCCGGCCAGCAGGTTGCTCGAGACGCGCGGCAACACCATGGCGATGCCGCTGCCCGGGAACACGCCCTCGCGGGTCTGCGGCCGCTGCGGGCTGGCGGTCATGCGCGCATAGATGTCGTCGACCAGGGCGCGGAACGCCGGCGCCAGGCGATTGCGCGGCTGCGGCAGGGTCACTTCGATCTCGCCGATCACCCGCCCCGGATTGGCGCCGAAGATCACGATGCGATCGCACATCAGCACCGCTTCTTCGATGTTGTGGGTGACCATCAGGATCGATTCGATCGGCATGCGCCCTTCCGACCACAGGTCGAGCAGGTCGGTACGCAGGGTCTCGGCGGTCAGCACGTCCAGCGCCGAGAACGGTTCGTCCATCAGCAGCAGCTTCGGCCGCACCACCAGCGCCCGCGCCAGGCCCACGCGCTGGCGCATGCCGCCGGACAGTTCCTTCGGGTAGGCGCCCTCGTAGCCGTCCAGGCCGATCAGGTCGATCGCCGCCAGGGCGCGCCGGCGGCGCTCGTCGGCGGCCACGCCGCGCGCCTCCAGGCCCACTTCCACGTTCTGCAGCACGGTCAGCCACGGAAACAGGGCGAAGCTCTGGAACACCATGGCGATGTCGTCGGCGACCTGGCCCGGCGCGGCATCGCGGAAGGCGATGCTGCCGGCGCTGGGCTGCAGCAGCCCGGCGATGGCGCGCAGCAGGGTCGACTTGCCCGAGCCGGAACGGCCGAGCAGGCCGACGATCTGCCCCGAGTGCAAGGTCAGGTCGACGTCCTCCAGCACCACCAGCGGCGTCGCCCCGCCCTTGTCGTAGGTCTTGCGCACACCCTGCACGCGGACCAGCGGGGCGCGCTCGGGCACGCTTGCGGAATAGCTCATGGTCGGTCTCCAGGAATCAGTCGAAACGCAGGCGGCGTTCGGCGAAGACGTACAGACGTCGCCAGACCGCACGGTTGAAGAGGGTCACGAACAGCGACATCACCGCCACCCCGAGCAGCACCCGCGGGCCGTCGCCGGCGGCGGTGGCGCGGGCGATGTAGGCGCCGAGGCCGTAGGCCTGCACCTGGGTGTGGCCCCAACTGGCCAGTTCGGCCACGATGCTGGCGTTCCAGGAACCGCCCGACGCGGTCAACGCACCGGTGATGTAGTACGGGAAGATGCCGGGCAGGATCACCCGCCGCCACCAGGTCCACGAGCGCAGGTGGTAGATGGTGGCGGCCTCGCGCAGATCGGTGGGAAACGCGCTGGCGCCGGCGATCACGTTGAACAGGATGTACCACTGGGTGCCGAGGATCATCAGCGGCGACAGCCAGATGTTGGGATCGGCGCCGGTGCTGACGATGGCCAGCACCGCGAACGGGAACAGCACGTTGGCCGGGAACGCGGCCAGGAACTGCGCCAGCGGCTGCACCCGCTGCGCCACCTTCGGGCGCAGCCCGATCCACACCCCGATCGGCACCCACACCACGCTGGCCAGGGCGATCAGCACCACCACCCGCAGCAGCGTGGCCAGGCCGCCGCCGAAGGCCTCGGCCAGGTCGTGCAGGCCCAGGTGGCGGCGGCCATAGTCGTAGGCGAACCAGGCCGCGGCCGCGCCGGCCAGCGCCAACACCGCGCTCCACAGCCGGTCGCCCCACACCCCGCTGCGGCCGGGTGCCTGCGGCGCGGCCTGCAGCTG
>NZ_AQOK01000051.1:0-5702 GCF_000364645.1 Xanthomonas sp. SHU 308
GCCATCGCCGCCGCCCGCACGCGCCACGACCGCCGCGTCCACCACCGCGCCTGCTGACACGCCCGCCGTGGCAGACGCAGCCGCCGCGCCGCCGCCACCAATGCTGCCGCCCCCGCCGCTGTACACCTGCAGCACCCGCGAACAGGCGTCCTACATCGGAGAGGTCGCCGAACCGCCGCCGCGGTGCGTGCCGCTGCCCACGACGGACCTGGATGGCGGCCCCAACCAGGCCGGCGGCAGCGCCTGCGAAGTGCTGCGCGACCAGTGCCAGCCGCTGCCCGCCGAGCAGCTATGCGATGCCTGGAAGAACTATGTGGCCGAGGCCGAAACACACTGGCGTTTCGCCGTGCCCGACCATGCCGAGGCACTGCGCACGGAGTTCGAACGCCGCCAGCACCTGCTCGAGGCCAGCAACTGCGGCGCAGAACAGCCAGCGCCGTAATCCATCTCGCTCCCGCGTGGGGTGCGCCTGGTTGAGTAGGAGCGGCTTCAGCCGCGACCGAGCGTTACCGGGAAAGCCTGGTCGCGGCTGAAGCTGCTCCTACGGATTACCCCGCAACCGATCCACCGCAGTAAGCGCGCACCCACCTTGTGGGAGGGACTTCAGTCCCGACGACATACGCCCGGGGCCTGGCTGCACTGCGCCTTTCGGCCGGCGCCCGGCGCACGCGGCCGCCGCACAGCCGCTAGAACCCGTAACGCAAAAAGCCCCCATCCACCGCGATGCATTCGCCGGTGATGTAGCTGGCCGCCGGCAGGCACAGGAAGCCGACCGCCGCTGCCACTTCCTCCGGTTCGCCGATACGGCGCATCGGCGTGCGCTCGATCACCTGCTCGTAGTAGTCCGGGTCTGACAACGGGCCGGAAGTGCGGCGGGTGCGGATGTACCAAGGCGCCACCGCATTGACCCGGATCCCGTCCTCGGCCCATTCGGCGGCGAGGTTGCGGGTGAGCTGGTGCAGCGCCGCCTTGGTCATGCCGTAGGGCGCGCCGCTGCGCACGTGGGTCAGCCCGGACACGCTGCCGACGTTGACGATCGCCGAGGCCGCATGCTGCGCCAGCAGCGGATGCGCGTAGCGCGACAGTTCGAACGCGGAGAACAGGTTGGTCTCGAAGATGCCGCGCCATTCGTCCTCGGTGTAGTCCACCGCGGCCTTGCTGACGTTGCCGCCGGCGTTGTTGATCAGCAGGTGCAGGCCGTCGGCATGGTCCTCGACCCAGTCCAGGATCTCGCGGCGGTCCTCGTCGTCGGCGACGTCGGCGGCCAGCGCCAGGATCTCGCGCTCGGGAAAGGCCTCGCGCAACTCGTCGCGCGCCGCTTCCAGCGCGTCGAGGTCGCGCGCCACCAGCAGCAGGTCGGCGCCGAACCCGAGCAGTTCGCGCGCGATCGCCAGGCCGATGCCGGCGCTGGCGCCGGTGATCAGCGCGGTCTGTCCGTCCAGCCGCCAACGGTGCTGCATGCGCGTGCCTGTCTGCTCACATGGGAGGCGTAGGATGATACCTCCACCCTCGAGGAGGTCGCCGCCATGTCCGCACCACTGCGCAGGATGACGTTGGCATTGCCACTGCTCGCACTGCTGGCCGCATGCAAGCCGGAGCCGCCGCAACCGCCCGATGCGCCGCCACCGCCGAAGGCCAGCGCATTGCGCAGCGCCATCGCCCAGCCGCTGGATCGCGCCAGGCAGACCCAGGCCACGCTCGACCACGCCGCGGCCGCGCAGAACGCCGCGCTCGACGCCGCCACCGCGCAATGAACAACGCCGGCCACGGGGGCCGGCGTTGCAGGAAGCAGGCGACGCGCTCGCAAGAGCGCGCCGCTGCCGGCGCAGGGCCGGCTTACAGACCGCAGAAGCAGTAGGCCAGCGCCTTCACCGGCGCGCCCGGACGGGTGTCGGCCGCGTCCTTGACGAAGCGCAGCTGGGTGTCCAGTTCCGGCAGGCTGCGCGCCAGCAGGGCGTGGCCCAGCGCCGAGTCGCTCAGCATCCACACGCCCAGGCGGCTGCCGGCGAACCCGCTGACGAACTGCGCGAACGGCGTAGCCGGCTTCTCGACGTAGCGCACCCGGTACTTGTCCGGGCCGCCCAGCTTGGCCCGCGCCGCGGCATCGGCCACCGCGTCCTTGAAGCCGCCGAACGCGTCCACCAGCCCGCGCTCCTTGGCCTGCGCACCGCTCCACACGCGGCCGCGCGCGACCTGGTCGATGGCCTCGACCGACTTGCCGCGCGCCTGCGCGACCTTGCCGGTGAAGTCGGCATAACCTTTGTTGATCACCGACTGGATCAGTTGGCCCACCGCCGGATCCATCGGCCGGGTCATGTCGAAGGCGCCGGCGAAGCGGGTGGTGCCCACGCCGTCGGTGTGCACGCCGATCTTGTCCAGGGTGCGGGTGATGTTGGGGATCATGCCGAAGATGCCGATCGAGCCGGTGATCGTCGACGGGTCGGCGTAGATGCGATCGGCGTTCATGCTGATCCAGTAGCCGCCGGACGCGGCCAGGTCGCCCATCGACACCACCACCGGCTTGCCGGCGGCCTTCAGCGCCACCACCTCGCGGCGGATCTGCTCGGAGGCGAACACTTCGCCGCCGGGCGAATCCACGCGCAGCACCACCGCCTTGACCGCGTCGTCGTCGCGCGCCTGGCGCAGCAGCGCCGCGGTCGACTCGCCGCCGATGCGGCCGGCCGGCTGTTCGCCGCCGCTGATCTCGCCCGCGGCGACCACCACCGCCACCTGCGGCCGCGAATCCACCGGCGAACGGCGCAGGTCCAGCTGCTGCAGGTAGCCGTCCAGGTCGACGTTGCGGTAACCGGTGTCGGCATCGTCGTCGGCGACGCCACGCTTGGCCAGCAGCTGCTCGACGTCCTCGCGGGTCTTCAGGCCGTCCACCAGCTTCTGCTGCAGGGCGAACTTGGCCAGGTCGCCGCCGGCGGCGGCCACGCCTTCGGGCATGGTGTCGATGCCGGCGTTGATCTGCTCAGGCGCCAGCTTGCGCGCCTTGGCGATGTCGGCCACGTAGCGCTGCCACACATCGTTCATCCAGAACAGGTCGGCTTCCTTGGACGCCGCCGAGGCCGCGTCGAGCACGTACGGCTCGGCGGCGGACTTGTATTCGCCGACCTTGAACAGGTGCACGTCCACGCCGAGCTTGTCCTGCAGGCCCTCGCGGAAGTACTGGCGGTAGCGGCCCAGGCCTTCCAGGGTCATCGAGCCCATCGGGTCCAGGTAGACCTCGTTGGCCTGCGCGGCCAGCAGGTACTGCCACTGATTCAGATTGTCGCTGTAGGCGACGATCTGCTTGCCGGAGCTGCGCAGGTCCTGCAGCGCCTTCTCCACCTCGCGCATCGAGGCGAAGCCGCTGGGCTGCAGCTTGTCCAGGCGCAGCGCCACGCGCTCGATCTTGGGATCGGTCTTGGCCGCCTCGATGGCGCGCACCAGGTCGCGCAACTGGATCTCCTGCGCGCCCTTGTCGTTCATCGCCTTGGCCAGCGCGCGGCTGACCGGGTCGGCGCTGAACTGCTCGACCAGCTTGCCTTCCGGCGCGATCAGCAGCGTGGTGCGGTCGCGCAGCGCCTTGCCGCCGTCGCCGCGCGCCATGGCGAACACCATCGCCAGCAGGATCAGCAACAGGAAACCGAAGAACACCAGGTTGAAGATCAACCGGCGGGTGAAGTTCATCACATCCCACAGGCCGACGAAGAAGTTGGCGACGGGGCTGCGACGCACGGGTTGGTTCATGGAAAGCTCCGAAAGGAAGGCGTCTTGCGCCTGCGCAGCATACCGGCTGCGTCAGGCGCCGCACATGCGTCTGAAGTCAGGGGGCCGCCGGCGCGGCCAGCAGCCGCGCGCTGCTCCAGCGGAAGCGCGCGCCCATCATCACCGCGGCCGCGGTCAGACCCAGGATCAGGCCGATCCACATGCCCTGCGGTCCCCAGCCCAGCCACAGGCCGAGGCCGGCGCCCAGCGGCATGCCCAGGCCCCAGTAGGAGCACAGGGCCAGCAACATCGGCACGCGGGTGTCCTTGAGGCCGCGCAGCGCGCCGGCCGACAGCACCTGCACGCCGTCGGGGAACTGGAAGGTGGCCGCGTACAGCAGCAGCGTGGAGGCCAGCGCCGCCACCGCCAGATCGCTGGTGTAGACGCCGACGATGGCGTCGTGGCCGACCAGCAGCACCAGCGCCGACAGCGCCTGGGTGCCGAGCACGATCGCATAGCCGGCCCAGGCCGCGCCGCGCACGCCTACCGCGTCGCCGGCACCGGCGGCGCGGCCGACCCGCACCGTGGTCGCCTCGGCCACGCCCATCGGCACCATGAAGCACAGCTGCGCCACGTTGATCGCGATCTGGTGCGCCGCCGCCGGCACCTCGCCGAGCCGCGCGATCAGCAGCGCGGTGACGATGAACAGGCCGCCTTCCATCAGGATGGTCACGCCGATCGGCAGCCCGGTCTTGAGCAACCCGACGATCGCGCGCAGGTCCGGCGCCTCGAACCGCGCGAACAGGCGCAACGGCGCAAAGCGCCTGGACCGCGCCAGGTAGATGGCGAAGCACAGCGCCTGCGCCCACATCATGATCGCCGAGGCCATGCCCAGGCCGCCGGCGCCGTGCTCGCGCAGGCCCCACAGGCCGAAGGTCAGCGCATAGCCGAGCGGCGCCAGCAGCAGCAGGCCGCCGAAGCCGAGCAGCATGGTCGGCAAGGTCCAGTGCATGCCTTCGCTGAGGTAGCGCATGCAGAAGTACAGCACCAGCGCCGGCACGCCCCAACGGATCGCAAGCAGGAAGTCGCGCGCGCCGGGCACGATCTCCGGGGCGATGCCCAGTTGCGGCAGCGCCATCGGCATCACGCTGAGGAACGCGAACATCAGCAGGCCCAGGCCCAGCGACAGCCACAGCGCCTGGCGGAACAGCGGCCCGATCTGCGCATGGCGCTTGGCGCCGTCGAGCTGCGACACCGAGGCGGTCAGGGCGATCAGGGTACCGATCGGGATCATCATCGGCAGCCACAGCAGCGCGGTGCCGACCGTCACCGAGGCGAGCGTGCGGGTGCCGTGGTGGCCGGCGATCACGTTGTCGACGAAGCTGATCAGGCCGGTGGAGACGTGCCCCAGGACCAGCGGCAGGGCGAGCTGCGCGGTGGTGCGCAGTTCGCGGCCCCGGACCGAGGCCGGGGTGGAAGACGAAAACATTGCAAGACTCTGGCGATCCCGCCGACTGCGGCCGCGCAGACAGCGCCGGCACCGGGTGGCGGAGGCCGGGCATTCTACCCGCTGCGGCGGATGACTGCAGGAGGAGCCCGGACCCGGGGCTCGGGACCGGGTGCACGCAACGCCAGGCGCCGCGCGCAGTTCAGCGCGCGGCGCGCTGCTTCAGCCAGGCACCACGGCTGTCGGCGCCCTGCGCCAGCAGGTCGCGGCGCAAGGCGGCACGGTCCTGCGGCGGGGTGCGTTGCGACAGCAGCGCCAGATGCTCGCGCTGGTCCGCCGGCAGGCCGCGCAACAGGCCCAGCAGTGCCTGCCGCTGCGCCTCCGGCACGTAGCCCAGCAGCGGCTGCAGCGCCCAGAACTCGGCGCCCAGTTCCGGGCCGAGCAACCAGCCGTGGCGCTCCAGGGCGTCCATCTCGGCGAACTGCGCATGCAGGCTGTGCTGCTGCTCGATCGGCAGGCCGGCGAAGGCCGTGGCGACCTGGCGCAGCCGCGCCTGCGCCGC
>NZ_AQOK01000052.1:0-2034 GCF_000364645.1 Xanthomonas sp. SHU 308
TTCAGTCCCACAACATGGGCAAATCTCCCAAGTCGGCGGACAATCATCCTCCCCCAAGGCGGAAATGGCAACTCGCACCCAAAACTCTGCAATTATTATTTATTTTGGCCATAAAAGTAATCTAAATTTGTTTTGTACCGATGATCAGCGGGGCCCAAACAATGCCTGTGACTGTCTTGGAACTTGATCCTTGGCATTTGGAATGGTGACAACAGAAAATTTTCGGTCAACAAGCACGTTGCCATCAACACCATCGAATTTTACCTGCCTTTCAGTTTCATCTTGCATATGATCTACGCGGAGCGATGGCCCTAGCATCGGCTTGCCGGCTGTCACTGGTTGCGACAGTGCGGAAAGGTCGTGCTAATCAGGTCAATTTTTCTAGAAAAAGTAATGTTTTCGATTTTTAAAGTTGATGGAACGACTAGAAACCAGGAGCCGGACGCCAATGGATTTCCACAGGAAGCTCCTGCTCCTTCGAAAAGCAAACAAATGCGTCTATGGCCTTTTGAGCGGAGATCCACTCATCAGATTTCATTGGGATCTTTCCAGCACCGAAAACAAGTAGAGTTCCATCAGGAAAACACTCCAACCCACTTTCGCTAAATGCTCTGAATCTCTTTTTAATATCTGCGCGATATAACTCCAGCAAACACGTCGCTCCCCCCCCTGCAACTTGTAGATAAGATCCCTGAATGTTAGTGATTGATGCGTAAGATGGAACGCCATAACTACGCAACGACATAATCACCTTGCCAATCAATTTCACGCTCGGCTGAAAAGTCTCTTGTTTCCCCTCGCACTCTAAATACATAAAAATCTCACGGCAAATAGATAGTGATGTTAGATTTTACAGTTTCACCGGAAATTTTTCCTACTCCTCTAGCGCCAAACTGATTTACAAACATATCTGTAAAATCTTGATAAGGAGTTTCCTTAGCTCCACCTTTTTTATTTCAATACTACAAAAATTTAATCGGCTTTAATAAATCTCTTCCAACCTAACAAGGCTTTCTCAAAATCATCAAGCGCAATAGTTGCAGAGCAATCTTCATCGCACAAAGAATATACTCTTGCCATTCCATTTCTCAGCTCAACACCCCAGCTATCACGGCTCCAGTCAGAACATTGAATAGCGCCATCCCTTACCTGATTAACCCTGGACAGGCCTTCATCTAACCAAGCTATGGAGCTTTCATATTTCTGCCCCCCATGATCGGCAAACAAACATGCTAGAAGGTCTAGGCCATTATCACTTAAAACATCAGATTGGCAGCCAGGCTCTTTATTATCAATTTTGCCGGACCAAAAATATCTAATTTTCATTTAATTTTGACACTTATAGTTTCGGATAAACCGTTGTCTTAGGACTAAGATAACTTTCGACCCTTACGCCACTTGGCGTAGTGCCAGTCCATTTATTTCCTGTAACCGCCCTATTTTGGAATAGCAGCATCAACTTCTACTTTTATCCTATCTGCAGTCTAAGATTTGGGAAACATTGTAGACACTCCGCCATTGTTTGTCTTTGGCAAGTAACTGCCAGGATTAGCTGGGTCTACCACTTCAATTTTAGCGGTATACACACCTTGAGCATTCGGCGTCGACTCGGTTCCAGGAATAACGCGTACATCTCCCGTAACAGTTGAGTGCCCACCCACCACATTTCCCTTGGATTTTACTTCGGCTCGAATAACGTGGCCATCAAAGTCAATCGGGGCGGTAATCTTTGAGGCTTGTTGCCTCACAGCAATATTCTTTTCCGCCTCAACTAACCCCGAAAGGTTTCCACCGGCTTTAGGCTGCAGTCCACTATCTTTTTCAAAATACAGCTTGCCATCCGCTGCCAGTACTTCCGTATTACCAGTCTTGGTGTTGATAACCCGACGATACCCTTCCGGCAGCCCCGCCGTTTCCGAAAATGCAGAACCCACCGATGATCCCTCACAATACCCGGCCGGTAGAGCCGCTCTTTCGACATTAGCAGTCGCTTTTGCACCACCGGCTATGGTGAGCTGGGTGATCTGGTCCAGC
>NZ_AQOK01000053.1:0-12179 GCF_000364645.1 Xanthomonas sp. SHU 308
AGCGGCAACGGCGGCGGATCCGGCTGCGCCAGGTGCGCGAGCAGCGACGGCTGCCGGCACAGCGTATCGAGCAGGAAGTCGCTGGCCAGCAGCGCGCGCGCCAGCGCGTCCTCGAAACCGGGATGAGACGGCCACAGCTGCGCGGCGACGGCCTGGCGCAGGCGCGCCAAGCTGCGTTCGAGCGTGGGTTGCAGGACGTCGGGAACCACGAAGGGAGCAGAAGCCATCGGCCGATGATGGCATCCCGCGGCGACCGCGGACAGCACCGCGGCGTCGATGCAATCAAACGCGCGCCGTCGAACGCCGCGAGCGCAAGGAAAGCGTCGTGATTGCAGCATCGGCCCCAGCCAGGGCGGAGCTGTCTGCGCTGCATACGAGGAACTTCATTCCGACGTGTCCGACGCTTGCTGGATCTCCCACCACCGCGCGTCGCGGCTGAAGCCGCTCCCACGGGTGAAGCACCCACATTCTCGGCAACCCCACTGTGCAGCACTGCACTGTGGGAGGGACTTCAGTCCCGACCCGACGGCGCATCCGACGCCGCAAGGCTGTTCCACCGTCGCGCGTCGCGGCTGAGGCCATTCCCGCACGGCTCCAAAATCCACGCAAAACGCAGCTTTTCGGCACTTTTCGCAACGTTTCGCAGACCTTGCCGCCAGCCCCGTCACGACGATGGTGTATCATGAACCCCTCGACGGAGCCCCTGTGCGCCCTGCGCCGCCCGCTCCGTTCTTCGATCCTGCAGCGCCGTGGTGTTGACGCGGCCGTCCGGGATCGCCCCCGCAGACCAGTGCGGCGCCGTTGCGCCCTGTCGTTCCGTCTTGCTTGCCTGACGCGTGCGGGCCGGGGGTCATCACCTCACCGTTCCAGGACAGGAGAAGACATGTCGGAGTTCCACGCCCATTTCGGATGGTTCAAGCGCCGCCGCCAGTTGCAGGTGGAAGAAGTCACCGTCGTCGACAAACCCATGCTCAAGCGGGCGGTCGGCGCGGCGGCGCTGGGCAACGCGATGGAGTGGTTCGACTTCGGCGTGTACGGCTACCTGGCCGTGACCCTGGGCCACGTGTTCTTCCCCAGCACCAACCCCACCGCGCAGCTGATCGCCACGTTCGCGACCTTCACCGTGGCGTTCCTGGTGCGCCCGCTGGGCGGGCTGGTGTTCGGCCCGCTGGGCGACCGCTACGGCCGGCAGAAGGTGCTGGCCGCGACCATGATCCTGATGGCGCTGGGCACGTTCTCGATCGGCCTCATCCCCTCCTACGAGCGCATCGGCATCTGGGCGCCGATCCTGTTGCTGGTGGCGCGGCTGGTGCAGGGATTTTCCACCGGCGGCGAATACGGCGGCGCGGCGACCTTCATCGCCGAGTACTCCACCGACCGCAACCGCGGCTTCATGAGCAGCTGGCTGGAGTTCGGCACGTTGGGCGGCTACATCGCCGGCGCCGCCACGGTGACCGCGCTGCACTTCACGCTCAGCGATGCGCAGATGCACGACTGGGGCTGGCGCGTGCCGTTCCTGATCGCCGGCCCGCTGGGCCTGCTCGGCCTGTACATGCGCATGAAACTGGAGGAAACCCCGGCGTTCCAGGCCTATGCCGAAGAGGCGGAAAAGCGCGAGCACGATGCGCCGGGCCTGGGCGCGCTGTTCCGCGTCCACTGGCCGCAGTTGCTCAAGTGCGTGGGCCTGGTGCTGGTGTTCAACGTCACCGACTACATGCTGCTGACCTACATGCCCAGCTACCTCAGCGTCACCATGGGCTATGCCGAGAGCAAGGGCCTGCTGCTGATCATCATCGTGATGCTGGTGATGATGCCGCTCAACGTGCTCGGCGGGTTGTTCAGCGATCGCCTGGGCCGCAAGCCGATGGTGATCGGCGCCTGCATCGCGCTGCTGGTGCTGGCGGTGCCGTGCCTGCGCCTGGTCGGCACCGGCAACGACTGGCTGATCTTCCTCGGCCTGATGCTGCTGGGCGTGGCGCTGGTGTGCTTCACCAGCTCGATGCCGTCGACCTTGCCAGCGCTGTTCTACACCCCGGTGCGCTACAGCGCGCTGTCGATCGCCTTCAACGTGTCCGTGTCGCTGTTCGGCGGCACCACGCCGCTGGTCACCGCGTGGCTGGTCGAGCGCACCGGCGATCCGCTGGTGCCGGCGTACTACCTGATGGGCGCGGCGGTGGTGGGCATCGCAACGATGGTCTTCGTGCGCGAAACCGCCGGCCTGCCGCTGCGCGGCTCGCCGCCGGCGGTGGCGAGCGAGGCCGAGGCGCATGCGCTGCTGCGCAGCGACGAACCGCTGACCGTGGATCCGACCCGGCCGGAACTGCCGCCGTCGCCGAACGCGACGTCGCAGGCGATGCCGACCTGACGCACACGCAACCGGCGCGGCGCACCCCGCATCGGCGACGGTTCGCGGCAGTCGAGGCACAGCGGTGCTGCCGGCGGCGCATGTGCACGCGCCGCCGCGGACAATCCACGTCCCAGCGCCCGGGCTTCGGGCGCAGCGCACGACGCGGCGCTTCCGTCACGGGCAACCGGCCGAGCGCCTTCGCCTCGGTCGCGCGTCCATCAGGCGACCTCTTTCGACACGGCAGACCGATGTTCGGCGCCACGCCTGCCGAACACGATCACGCTGCAGAGCGCGAGGA
The DNA here is from genome assembly GCF_000364645.1 of Xanthomonas sp. SHU 308. NCBI lineage: Bacteria > Pseudomonadati > Pseudomonadota > Gammaproteobacteria > Lysobacterales > Lysobacteraceae > Xanthomonas > Xanthomonas sp. SHU 308. The sequence continues at coordinate 2,646 of NZ_AQOK01000053.1, forward strand.
TCCAGGCACTGATGCCGCCATACAACATCACCCATTGCATGCCTTGGATCATGGCTGCCGCCGCGACGTCGGGCGGAACCGTCGGCGTGGAGAGGCCCTGCCCCGCCGCGTGTGCGGTTCCGCCGGAAAGCCGCTCAGCCAGCCCCCGCAGCAACGTGGCGTCGACCGTCGGCAGCGTCCGGCGGAGAAAGGACAACACGCCCTCCACCAGGATGAATCCCATGACCGCGATATTGATCGCAAGGCTGATCAGGCGCGCACTGGTGTCCATGCCGGAGGCCATGCCGGTACGCGCGACGCAGACCGACGCGGTGATGGTATTGGTCACCGGGGTGTTGACGATCCCCAACCCGGTACCGGCCAGCAGGCACCCGGGGAGCATCGTCAACCAACTGGCCCGCACCGTGCCGCTGCCCCACGCCATCAGCAACAAGCCGGCTCCGATCGCAAACAGGCCGGCAGGAATCACGGTATGCGCGCGGTAGCGCAGCGCCAACCGCTCGCCCAACGGCGGCAGCACCAGGGTCGGCAAGGTGTAAGCCAGCAGCGAAAGTCCGGTGGCCACGTTGCCGTAGCCCAGCCCATGCTGGAACAGCAGCGGCAGATAGATCATGAGCGGCCAGAAGCTGAAGTTCATGCCCATCGAGCCCAACAGGGCGCCGGAAAAGTCGCGGATGCGGAACACCGAGAAGTCGAACATGGGCGCCTCGGCGCGGCGCTCCGCCACAACGAACGCGACGCAGCTGCCGATGGCGATGATCAGACTCGCCAGCGACGAAACGCTGCCAAAGCCGGCTACCGGCCCTTGCGTGATGAACCACGCCAAGGCGAGCACCGCGACCGACAGCGAGACGATCCCGGCGACGTCCAAACGGCGCCGCTGCGGATCGCGCGACTCATCGACACCGACAAGCGCCAGCCCCAGGGCGATCGCGGAAATGGGAACATGCACAAGGAAAACCCATTCCCAACTCCACAACGCGACGATGCCGGCACCGATGATCGGGCCGAAACCCAGGCCGATGCCGAAGACGATCCCCCAGATCCCAAACGCCTTGGCACGGGCCGTCGCGTCTGCGAATTGCTGCGAGAGCACGGCGAACTGGCACACCAGCATGGCGCCCCCGGCCATCCCCTGAAGGAAGCGACCAGCGATCAGCAGCGCCGTGCTCCCTGCAAGGCCGCATACCAAGGAGGTCACGCCGAACAGGAACACGCAGATCAGGAAGATCCGCTTGCGCCCGTAGCGGTCGGCCAGCGTGCCCGTCGCCATCAGCACGGTGGTGCAGGCGATGGTGTAGGCATTCATGATCCACTGCAGATCGCGGAAGCTGCCGTGCAGCGCCGCTTCGAGGAGGGGAAGGATCACCGGCACACTGGAGATCTCCAGACCGAACATCAGCGAAGCCAGGCAGGCGGCCGCCAGCGTGAGGGTGTTCCTGCGCGCGGAAGGAAGGTGCGTCATGGGCTTTTCCTAGAGGGACATCCGCCCGCGGCGCCGAGCGGACCGACCGGTGCACGGCGGGTCGATTCGGGCTTGGGAGCGGCTGACTTCCAGTCTGGGAGCACACAATGGATGATGGAAATGATTTAATTTTCTTGAATTAATTAAAAAATGGACTGAATCGCATGGACTACGATCCGGATCTGTTACGCACCTTCGTTGCGGTGAACGAGACTGGCGGCTTCACGCGCGCAGGCGAACGGCTGCACCTCACCCAGTCGGCCATCAGCCATCACATTCGCAAACTGGAAGCGCAGGCCGGCACGGCACTGCTGAATCGCACAACCCGCCGGGTGAGCCTGACCGAAGACGGCGAAGACTTTCTTCGCCATGCGACGCAGGTGCTGCAGGCGCATGACGCGCTCGCACGGCGTTTCCGGCGTTCTCCGGTGTCCGGCACGGTGCGTTTCGGTGCCCCCGAAAGCTACGTCGGCGATCGCCTTCCGCCGATGCTGGCGCGGTTCGCACGGATGTTTCCGGCGGTGCGGCTGGACGTGACGGTGGATACCTATGCCGCGCTGCACGAGCAGATCGTTGCGGGCTCCCTCGACCTGGCGGTGACACTCGCACTGGAGGACGACCCGACAACGCCCCTGCTGCGCCGGACCCGCTTCGTGTGGGCGGCCGCGCCAGCGTTCGCGCCGGCCGCGAATGCGCCAGTCCCGCTCGCTTTTGCGCCCAAGCCCTGCCTGCACCGGCAGGTGGGAACCGCTGCACTGGAGCGCGCCGATCTCGCCTGGCGAGTGGCATTCACCTCGCCAAGTCAGCAGGGACTGCGCGCCGCCGTGAAGGCCGGCCTGGCCATCACCGCCCTGCCCCAGGAAGATCTGGAAGCGGGAATGGTCGCCGTGGACGAGCGCTTTGGATTGCCGCCGTTGCCGCACGCCAGCTTCCGGCTGCTGTGGAGCGAGGCCAACCGAACGCCGGCAGCGGAGGCGCTAGCGCAACAACTGTCGCAATCACCCGAGGCACTTTCCGGCAGCGACGCGATGCCCGCCGACTGAAATAAAAAAGCCCGCTTGCAGCGAACTGCCAGCGGGCTTTGCTCCCTCCCCCACGTCGGGATGCAGGGCGATCTTGGGCGCTTTTTTTGGACATTGCACGCTGCACTGCAAAACGATACCGAGCAGTACATTCTGCGTGGGCGGGAATGGGGAGACGGGAATGGGGAATAGATAAAGCGGGGGATACGCGCGTTGCATGCTTTCGCATGCCGGCGTGGCGCGGCGCACAGCGCATCCACCCGCAGCCAGCGAAGCACGCCCAACGCGATCTCTGTCGCGCTAAGGCGATGCCGCCGGTGCCGGCGCCTCCGGCAGCCATGCCGGTTGCTTGTCGTACCACTCGCGCGCGCCGAGCAGATGCCATTGCCGCTGTTCGCCGCGCAGCGCCACGCCCACGCCGAGCACGCCCCAGCGCGCATACAGATCGCCCTGCGTGCCGGCATCGCCGACGCGCAGGCGCGCGCGCAAGGCCACCCGCTCGTTCTCCGCCGCGACCCGATCCAGCCACAGCGCATCCTTGCGCCAGCGCAGCTGTCCGCTGGCCTGCAGTTGTCCGGCATCGGCCAGCTTCAGCAACCACGCCGGCGCATCGCTGTGCTGCGCGAACACCGCCAGCACCGGGCCGGCGTCGCGCATCTGCATCTGTACCTGCGCATCGGCCTGCACCGGCGCCGCCGCGGCGATGCGGCCCTGCGGAATGCGCAGCGTCGCCCACCAGTCGCCCTGCCTGGGCTGGGTGCCGTAGCGCACGCCCTGCAGGCGCAGGGTGCTGCCGCTGAGATCGAAGCGCTTGTCCTGCAGCTCGGCGCGGCGCAGCCGCGCGTCCAGGTCGAGATCGCCGGCCAGTTCCAGGCCCGCGGTCTGCAGCCGCGCTTGGCGGCCGAGCACGCGCAAGGTGCACTGGCCGACCTGGCCAGACGCATCCAGCTGCAGATCGCCGCTGAGCCGGCCATCGCCGCCGAGCACACGCACCTGCGCCGCCGGCAGGTAGCGGTTGTAGGCGCGCAGGTCCGGCACGCGCGCATCGGCGAAGCGCAGCCGCGCCTGCAACGAGTCGCGCAAGGTGGCCAGCGCGCCGTCGCCCTGCAAGTCCAGTTGCAGGTTCTCGCCTTCGACGAAGCTGGCCTTGGGCGCGTCCAGCGACGCCAGCGCGAAGCGGCGCATGCGCACGTCCAGTTGCGTGCGCGGCTGGTCGGCCGTGCCGACGATGCGCCCGGCCGCCTGCGCCTTGCCGCTCAGGCGTACGCGCATGATCTCCGCCACCGCCTGCACGTCGGGCACGTCGAGGCGGCTGCCGGGCTGCAGCGCGCCCCGCCGCAACTTCAGATCGGCGGCGACGTCGCCGCCGCCATCGAGCTGGAACCAGGGCTTGCGCACCAGCAGGTCGCTGATCCAGTTCAACGATTCGAAATGCCAACGCCCCTGCACGCGGCCGGAGGTGCGCGGCAGCAGCGCCGCCGGGTCGGCGAACGGCACCTGGCGCCCGGCGATGCGCAGGTCGGCATCGAGCATGCTGCGCGGATCGACCTGGCCGGGCAGGCGCGCGCGGGCGCGGATGTCCTCGCCCTCCACGTCCAGCAGCAGCGTCAGCACGCCGCGATCGGTGGCGCCCACGCCGGCATGCAGCGGCACCCGCCAGTTGAGCGTGCTGCCGGGCTGCAGCGCGCCGCGCAGCAGGTGCAGATCGGCCTGCACATGGCCCAGCCCGGGTTCGGTACTGAGTTTGGTGGTGTCGCCGGCGGTGTCGATGCGCAGGGCCACGCTGCGGCCGTGCATGCGCAGGGCCAGGTCGGTGATGCCCAGCTTGCGCAGCCCCGGCGCCTGCGCGCGGTAGTGGCGCGGGAACGAGAAGCGCGCGTCCAGCGTGGCCTGGTCGGCGATCTGGCGCTTGCCGTAGCGCACGCTGGCATCCTCGAACACGATCTGCGAGCGGAACAGTTCCGACGGGCCGCCACGCAACTGCTTGAGGAAGCCGACGGTGCCGTGGCCCTTGCCCTCGATCGCAAAATCGCCGAAACGTGCGCGGCGCAGCGTGCCGCTGTGGATCGCGTCGAAGCGCAGGGTCCAGCCCTGGTCGCTGGGCGGCGGTGGCGGGATCATCTCCTCGACGCGGTCCATCTCGCCGATCACGTTCACCGCTTCCATCCACGGCAGGCGCACTTCGCGATGCAGCAGCGGCAGCAGCGCGATGCGCGCGCTGGCGCGGTCGGCACGCACCTGCCAGACATTGCGCTGCACGTGGCCGCGCATGCGCACGTTCCAGGCGGTGATGAAGCCGGGCAGCAGGGTGACGGCCGGCCCGGTGTGCATGCGGAACTTCTCCGGCTTGCGGTTAGTGGCCAGGTCGAACAGCGGCGTATTGAGGAACACGTTGCCGGCCAGCAGATACAGCAGGTAGGCGATCAGCAGGCCGCGCAGGAGCAGGCGCCAGCCGCGCGGCAGACGCCGGTAGCGAGCATGGACGGCGGTCAGCGGGCGGGCGAAAGGCGGCACCGCCGCACTATCGCCGCGACGCGGCGTGGAGCGCGTGAAAGCGACGGTGGCGCATACGCGGCGTTGCGTGGCGGTGCACGCAGGGCCGCCAGGCCGCTCCATTGCACCGGCTGCATGCGCGCTGCGTCCTGCCATCGCAAACCAGACCCCACAAGGAGAGTGGAGAAACCAGCGCCCCTCTCCCACCGGGAGAGGGGTTGGGGTGAGGGTCCGGCGCGCGAAGCGCCGCACACATCGCACACACCGTGGCGTACATCCTCATCGCTGCGTCCGTTGCGCCCGCATGCGCCGCCACGCGACAGGCGCAAAAAGTGGGGACACACCCCAACGCGGGCCTCGGCCCGATCCGCGATAATTGCCCTCCCCTTCCCACGCCATGGTCGCCGCATGTCCGCCGAACGTATCCTCCATCCCCGCCTGCGCGAACGCATCGTCAGCGCCGAGGCCGCGGCGGCGTTGATCCAGCCCGGCGAGACGGTGGCGATGAGCGGCTTCACCGGCTCCGGCTATCCCAAGGCGGTGCCGATGGCGCTCGCGCAGCGCATCGAGGCGGCGCATCTGCAGGGCCAGTCGTTCAAGATCCAGTTGATGACCGGCGCCTCCACTGCGCCGGAGCTGGACGGCGCCCTGGCCAAGGCCGACGGCATCGCCCTGCGCATGCCGTTCCAGTCCGACCCGGACGCGCGCCAGCGCATCAACGCCGGCAGCCTGGACTACATCGACATCCACCTCAGCCACGTCGCCCAGCACGTGTGGTTCGGTTTCTATGGGCAGATCGACACCGCGGTGGTGGAAGTGGCCGGCATCCGCGAGGACGGCAGCCTGATCCCGTCGACCTCGGTCGGCAACAACAAGACCTGGCTGGACCTGGCGAAGAAGGTGATCGTCGAGGTCAACGACTGGCAGCCGGCCGGCATCGACGGCATGCACGACGTGTACTACGGCACGGCGTTGCCGCCGCATCGCAAGCCGATCCCGCTGCTGCACGCCGACGACCGCATCGGCGAGCCGTCGCTGCGCTGCGACCCGGACAAGATCGTGGCGGTGGTGCGCACCCACGGCCCCGACCGCAACAGCCCGTTCACCCCGGCCGACGCCACCAGCCAGCGCATCGCCGAGCACCTGATCGCGTTCTTCCAGCACGAGGTCGGCAAGGGCCGGCTGCCGCCCAACCTGCTGCCGCTGCAGTCCGGCGTGGGCAACATTCCCAACGCGGTGCTGGCCGGCCTGGCCAGCAGCGGCTTCCGCGACCTCAGCGCCTTCACCGAAGTGATCCAGGACGGCATGCTCGACCTGTTGCGCAGCGGCGTGCTCAAAGTCGCTTCGTGCACCGGCTTCGCGCTGAGCCCGGAGGCCAACGAGGAGTTCAAGCGCAACATCGACTTCTATCGCGAGCGCATCATCCTGCGCACGCAGGAGATCTCCAACCATCCGGAACTGGTGCGGCGGCTGGGCTGCATCGGCATGAACGGCATGATCGAGGCCGACCTGTACGGCAACGTCAATTCCACCCACGTGATGGGCAGCCGCATCATGAACGGCATCGGCGGCTCCGGCGACTTCGCGCGCAACGGCTTCCTGTCGATCTTCCTCAGCCCCAGCACGGCAAAGAACGGCAGCATCTCCTCGATCGTGCCGATGGTCAGCCACGTCGACCACACCGAGCACGACGTCTCCATCATCGTCACCGAGCACGGCCTGGCCGACCTGCGCGGCCTGCCGCCGCGACAGCGTGCGCAGCAGTTGCTCGCGCACTGCGTGGACCCGAGCTACCGCGCGCAGTTGCAGGACTACTTCGACCGCGCCCTGCACGCCAGCTATGGCAAGCACACCCCGCACCTGCTGCCCGAGGCGCTGTCCTGGCACCAGCGCTGGCTGGATACAGGGACGATGCACGCGGGCGGCTGAGTCACCGATCGGCAGCGGGGTATGCAGCCCTTCCCACATTGCAGCCCTGCCATCCCGACATCTGCGCGGGTGGTCGGCGCCCTTGTAGCAGCGGCTTCAGCCGCGACGCATTTTCCCGAGGTCGCGCTTGAAAGCGCTCCTACGACGGCTGCCGATGATTCTGGAGTGCCGCTGAGCACTGCGGGACCGCGCGTCGGGACTGAAGTCCCTCCCACAGTGCAGCCCTCTCGCATCCGAAGTCCGCGCGAATGTGCGGCATCGTCGTAGAAGCGGCTGCAGCCGCGACGGGCGTTATGGGTCACGCTTCTCGCGGCTGAAGCCACTCCTACGACACCGCTGCGGATTCGGCGGTCGCTTGCAGGTTGTCGGGGCCAGACGCGGTCTCGGGCGCGGTCAGGAACGCCAGCTTGCGGTCACGCGGCAACTGCTTGAGTGCGTACTCGGCGCGCGAGGCAGCGGCGCGGTCGGGATAGGCGCGGCTGGCCAGCAGCCGCACCGGTGGGTTGGCGCGGGTGTACTTGGCACCGGCGCCGCGCAGGTGCGCCTGGAAGCGTGCCTGCAGGTCCGGGGTGATGCCGGCGTAGTAGCTGCCGTTGCGGCATTCGAGCAGGTACAGGAACCAGGGCGAGTCGGCGGCCATGCAGGCATTATCGACACGGTGGCCGGTTTCGCTAGCAGCGGCGTCTGCACATGCGCGCATGCGACTCGGGCAGCACCTATCGGTCAGACCCCGATGTCGGCCAACGCTGCGCTGGCGGCATCGGCCAGTTGTCGATCTTCGGCGGTCAGCTTGACCCCACGCGCATGGCGCTGGAACAGCGTCGCGCCGAGCAGGGCCTGGTGCGTCCGGCAGGCGATCGCCGCTATGCCCCCGGCCCCTCAATGCGCGGCTTGTACATCCCATTGCGCCACTTCCACGCCGCCGCGCTGAACCGGCGACAACCGGTCTTAACGCCCCGCCAACACCTTGCCAGCCGCTGCCACACACCGGCATACCGTGGTCACCGGATGGGCGGATAACGTCATCACCGGCACGCAGCCGTCGATACCGAAGCTCTCTCCCTTCGCATTCGGCGGCGCGTCCGGCCCCTCTTCCGGGCCTCCCCCGCCCCCACGCACGCAGCCGGTCAGGCTGCGTGCGTTTCTCCCTCCATCGAGCTCAGGCCGCCTGCGCCACGCGCGCCTGGCGCCGCGCGCGCACCGCCTGCGCCAGCCGCTCGAGCACCTGCACCGAGGTGTCCCAGTCGATGCAGCCGTCGGTGATGCTCTGGCCGTAGACCAGCGGCTGGCCGGCGACCAGGTCCTGGCGGCCGCCGCGCAGGTGGCTCTCCACCATCGCGCCGACGATGCGGGTCTGCCCGGCCTCGAGCTGGCGGGCGATGTCCTCGATCACCTTGGGCTGGTTGTCCGGGTTCTTGCCGCTGTTGGCGTGGCTGGCGTCGACCATCAGCCGCGCCGGCAGTCCGGCCTTCTCCAGCACCTGCGCCGCCGCGGCCACGCTGTCGGCGTCGTAGTTGGGCTGGGTGCCGCCGCGCAGGATCACGTGGCAATCGGGATTGCCGGCGGTGGCCGCCACGGCGGTCTGACCGTCCTTGGTCACCGCCAGGAAATGGTGCGGATGCGAGGCCGCGCCGACCGCATCGACCGCGATCTTGACGTCGCCGCTGGTGCCGTTCTTGAAGCCCACCGGGCACGACAGACCCGAGGCCATCTCGCGGTGCACTTGGCTTTCGGTGGTGCGCGCGCCGATCGCGCCCCAGGCCACCAGGTCGGCGATGTACTGCGGCGAGATGATGTCGAGGAACTCCACGCCGGCCGGCAGGCCTAGGCGATTGATGTCGCGCAGCAGGCCGCGCGCCAGGCGCAGGCCCTTGTTGATGTCGAAGCTGCCGTCGAGGTTGGGATCGTTGATCAGGCCCTTCCAGCCGACCGTGGTGCGCGGCTTTTCGAAGTACACCCGCATCACGATCTCCAGCGCATCGCCGTAGGTCTCGCGCAGCGGGCGCAGGCGCTGCGCGTACTCCATCGCCGCGACCGGGTCGTGGATCGAGCAAGGACCGATCACCACCGCCAGGCGGTCGTCGCGGCCGTGCAGGATCTCGTGCAGCGCCGCGCGCGCGGCAGTGACGGTCTGCGAGGCCTCCTCGTCGCAGGGCAGCAGCGCCTGCAGCTGGGAGGGTGGGGTCAGCGGTTCGATCTTGCGGATGCGCAGATCGTCGGTGTGCGGGGCCATGTGCGTGTCTCGTCGGGGGGCTGGGTGGGGGCCAGATCCGGCGGCATGAAAAAAGCCGCCAGGTTCGCTGGCGGCTTTCGGGATTGCGGCTGAAGTGTCCTTCAGGGTGAACGCGATCCTTCCTCCGCCAGCGGCATCGGAAAACCGTAATACCAAAAGTAAAAGCTGCGGCAGGAAGCGTTCATGGGACGTAGTGATAGCACAGGGTTTGCGGCAGCGCCACAGTTGCTGGTGCAACGAATGCGGGGATTGGGGATTGGGGATTGGGGATTCGGAAAAGCGGTTCAGCACGGCGGGAGGGCGATGAGGTCGCCGTCATCGCACACGAGCGTTTGAGGTTTGGTGTCCTTGCGTGGCGCTGCGCGCTCCGGACCCTCACCCCAACCCCTCTC
>NZ_AQOK01000054.1:0-11321 GCF_000364645.1 Xanthomonas sp. SHU 308
CTAGCCGCTCCCTTCTCCCGCCGGGAGAAGGTGGCCCGCAGGGCCGGATGAGGGTACGGGCCCAGCCTCGCGCACCCGAACATCGCGAGTCGCTGCGCGCCGGACCCTCTCCCCAACCCCTCTCCCGGGGGGAGAGGGGCTTGAACGTCAGTACTTCTTCTCGACGTTGAACATCCAGGTCTGGTCGCTGCCGCTGTCGCCGTCGGTCACGCCGCGGTACTCCACGCGCGTGGACAGGCCCTGGTCGGTGCTGAACACCACGCCCACGCCCAGCATCAGCCGGTTGCGGTCGTACACGCTCTGCCCGGTGCGGTACAGGGTGCCGCCGACGATGTCGGCATAGCCCAGCGTGGCGTCGCCGCGGCCCTGGAAGTCGTGCTGGTACTCGAGCCGGAACTGCGGCGTCAGCCGTCCCCAGGTCATCTGCCGGCGCCATTCCAGGCGCAGGCCGAGGTTGCCGGTGGTGGTGGCCACGTCCATGTCCTCGTAGCGCAGCGCGTACGGCGCCATCGCCGCTTCGCTGTAGGCGTCCAGCGTGGCGCGCGCGGCATCCACCCGCGCGTACGGGGTGATCTGCCAATCGCCGCGCTGCAGGTCGGCACCGGCCGACAGCGACGCGATCCACTGGTGGCCGCTGCGGTCGCCTTCGGCCAGGGCGCCGTTGTCGGTGACGTAGCGGCGCAGGTCGTAGGACAGCAGCTGGTAGCCGACCAGGGTGTCGAAGAACAGCGTCTGGCCCGGGTGATAGCTGGCATACAGCGCCAGCGTGTACGCGGTCGACTCGCTGCGGCTGCCGTCGCGGCCGACATCGCTGTCGTCGCGGCCGAAGCCCACGCCCGCGCCCAATGCGAAGGACGAGGAGACGCGGTAATCGGCGCCCAGGCTCAGGCCATCGGTCTGGAAATCCACGCCGGCGCGCTGCGACTGCCTGTCCAGGCTGCCGGAGCGGATCGCACCACCCACCCACAGGCCCAGATCGCCTGCCGCAGTGGCATCGCGTGGTGCAGCCGACGCGGTGTCGGCGCCGCCGTCCATGGCGCCGTCGCGCAGGTCGCGGTTGGCCGGGTCGCACGCTTGCGCGTCCAGGTTGCGATCGCTCTGCAGCGTGCGGTCGCGCTGGCGGCACTGCGAGCTGGCCTGGAAGCTCACGCCGTTGTCGAAGCCGCGCGCACCCCGGTGGGTCGCCTCCAGGCGGCGCTGGAAGTTGTCGATCTGCGCCTTGGCGAAGCGCCGGGTCGACTCGGCCTGCGCGTCGATCAGGCCACGCACCTGCGCATCCTGGGTCGGATCCCGGCGCGGCGCGATCACGAACACGATGTCCGCCGGGGCCGAGGTCGCGTATGCATTAGACAGGGTGAAGCGCACCGTGGCGTTGCCGGAGAAGGCCGGGTTCGGCACGAAGGTCAGCATGAAGCCCGGGCCGTCGTCCGCGGCCGCGGTCGGCACGCCGGCGGCCCTGGCGGCCGCGCGGGTGATCGTCGCGGTACCGGCGTTGGCCGGCAGCACCGCGACCACGGCGGCCGCCACGAACGGACCGCCGGTGGCGTCGCGGGTGACGTCCAGCGTCTGCGCCTGCCCGGTCACCGCCGGCACCGTCACCGACACCGCGATGGGGCGGGCGTTGACGGTGATGGTGACCACGGCCGGCGCCGAACTGCCGCCGGCGCCGATGGCGGTGTAGTGCACGCTGTCCACGCCCACGTAGCCCGGCGCCGGCGTGTACACCAGGCGCACGCCATCGACGGTCGCGGTGCCGTGGCTGGGCGCGGTGGCGATGGCGATGCTGTCGATGCTGCCGGTGTCGTTGCCGGTGACCGCCAGGGTCAGCGCGGTATCCACGAGGGTGGCGCCGGTGTCGTTCGCCGCCACCGGTGCCGGCACCGCCGAGGCGATGGTCAGGGTGTAGGCCTGCGTGGCCGAGAAGCCGTTGGCATCGCTCACCTTGATGCTGAAGGCGAAGCTGCCGGCCGCGCTCGGCGTGCCGGACAGCACGCCCGCCGTGGTCAGGCTCAGCCCTGTCGGCAGCGCGCCGCTGACCACGCTGTAGCTGTACGGTGCGGTGCCGCCGCTGGTGCTCAGGGTCTGGTTGTACGCGGTGCCCGCGGTGCCGGCAGGCAAGGTCGGCTGCCCCGGAGTCAGGGTCGGCGCCGCGATGCTCAGCGTGTAGCTGCGGCTGGCCTGGCCGGGGACGCCGGCGGTGCTGTCGGTGACGGTGGCGGTGAAGACGAAACTGCCCGCCTGGGTCGGGGTACCGGACAGCACGCCGGCCGCGCTCAGGCTCAGCCCGGCCGGCAACGCGCCGGTAGCGAGGCTGTAGCTGTAGGGCGCGGTACCGCCGGTGGCGCTGAGCGCCTGACTGTAGGCGCTGCCCGCGGTGCCTGCCGGCAGCGCCGGCGGCGACAGCGTCAGCGTCGGAGAGGCCACCGTCAGGGTGAACGCCTGCGCCGCAGTGAAGGCGTTGGCGTCGGTGACGCCGACGGTGAACGCGAAGTTACCGGCCGTGGTCGGCGTACCGGACAGCACGCCGCCCGCGCTCAGGCTCATCCCGCTCGGCAAGGCGCCGGCATTGAGCACATAGCTGTACGGTGCGGTGCCGCCGCTGGTGCTCAGCGCCTGGCTGTAGCTGGCGTTGATCGCCGCTGCCGGCAACGTCGGCGGGGTGATAGCCAGGGTCGGCGAGGCGATGGACAGGGTGTAGGCGTGCGAGCCGCCGAAACTGCCGGCATCGGTGACGCCGACGACGAAGGTGAAGCTGCCGGCCACGGCCGGGGTGCCGGATAGGACACCGGCACTGCTCAGGCTCAGGCCCGCAGGCAAGGCACCGGAGCTGAGCGCGTAGGTGTAGGGCGCCGTCCCGCCGCTGGTGCTCAACGTCTGGCTGTAGGCGGTGCCCGCGGTCCCGGACGGCAGGGTGGACGGGGCGACGGTCAAGGTCGGCGCCACGATCGCCAGCGTATAGCTGCGCGACGCCTGGCCCGGCGTTCCGGAGGTGCTGTCGGTCGCGACCAGGGTGAAGCTGAAATTGCCGGTCACGGTGGGCGTGCCGCTGAGCGCACCGGTCGCACTGTTGACGGTCACGCCTGCCGGCAAGGCGCCGGCCGTGACGGCATAGGTGTACGGCGCGATGCCGCCGCTGGCCTGGGTGATCGCCGCGCTGTAGGCCTGGCCGGCGGTGCCGTTGGGCAGGGTCGTCGCCGGCAGCGTCACGGTTGGCGCAGCCACCGTCAACGTATAGGCACGGCTACCACTGATGGGCGACGCGCCGCTGTCGGTCGCGGACACGGTGAAATTGAAGCTGCCGCTGCCGCTGGGCGTGCCGGTCAGCACGCCGGCGGAACTCAGCAGCATGCCCACCGGCAATGTGCCGGTGGTGATCGCGAAGCCATATGGCGCCGTCCCACCACTGGCCGTCAAGGTCTGGCTGTAGCTGGTGCCGGCGGTGGCCGCCGGTAGCGACGTCGGCGAGATCGTCACCACTGCATCGTCGTTGAGGATCGTGCCGGTGGCGGTGGCACGCGCGATGGTGGCGTTGCTGGCAGCGGACAGGGTCACCGTGAACGTCTCGTCCGGCTCGACGGTGGTGTCGCCGATGATCGTCACTGCGATGCTCTGCACGGTGGTGCCGGGCGCGAAGGCCAGCGGACCCGAGGTGGCGACATAGTCGCTGCCGGCAGTGGCGGTGCCGTCGGCGGTCCCGTAGTTGACCATGACGGTTTGGCCGCTGGCGGCGCTGAGGGTAACCGTGAACGTCGCCGTGGTGTTGCCGCTGTTGCCTTCGATGACGCTGACATCGCCGATCGAGAGCGACGGCTGCGCATCGTCGTTGACGATGGTGCCCTGGCCCTGTCCGTCGGCGACGGTGGCGCCGCTGACGTTGCTGACGTTGACGAAGAAGGTTTCGTCGGGTTCGTTGAGCGTGTCGCCGATCACCTGCACGGTGAAGGTGGCACTGCTGCTGCCGGCCGGAATGGTCAGCCCGTTCACGCTGGAGGAGATGTAGTCGGTGCCCGCGGTCGCGGTGCCGTTGGCGGTGGCGATGTCGAAGCTGACCCCGCCGCTGCCGGCCGGCTGGCTGAGCGAGACGGTGAAGGTGAACGCGGTGTTGCCGGAATTGCCTTCGTTCTGCGACACGTTATTGATCGACAGGGTCGGCAGATCGTCGTTGAGGATGGTGCCGGTGGCGCTGGACGGCGAGCCGACGGTGTAACCGCTGCCCGCATTGAGGCTGATCACCACGGTCTCGTCCGGTTCCACCGTGGTGTCGGGGGTGGGATCGACGGTGATGGTGCCGCTGGTCTGCCCGGCCGCAATCACCAGCGGCGAGTTGACCGCTGCGTAGTCGGTACCGGACGTCGCGGTGCCGCCCACGCTGAAGCCGATCGAGAGCGCCGACGGCGACGCCTGGCTCAGGGTGACGGTGTAGACGAGGTTGGCGCTGCCATCTTCGGCGACGCTGGCCGGCGACACCGCGATGCTCGCCGAGGGATAGTCGTCGTTGACGATGGTGGCGGTGGCGCTGGACGGGTTGCCGATCGAGTAGCCGGTACCGTTGGCCACCTGGAAGATCACCGTCTCGTCCGGCTCCACCGTGGTGTCGGCGACTGGGGTGACGCTGAAACTGGCGGACGTCGCGTTGGCCGGCACCACGACGCTGGTAACCGCACCGGTGTAGTCGGTCCCGCTGTCGGCCGTGCCGCTGCGGGTCAGGTTCACCGTGGTCGCCGAACTGTTGGTCGAGCTCAACGTCACCGTGTAGACGAAGGGCGTGCCGCTGTCCTCGTTGGCGCTGGACGGGGAGACCGTGATGCTGGCGCTGCGCGAGGGGTTGATGGTGATGTTGAAGACGACCTGGTTGTTGTCCTGGTCCAGCAGGTAGAACGAGTCCGAGGTCGCGCCGTCCCCGTTGTTGGTATAGGTCACCGTCTGCGTGCCAGGACCGGACTGCTGGCTGAGCACGAAACTGCCGTGCGCAGGCTGCACAAGAGGATCGGTCATGCCACCGTTCGAGTCCCCGTCGCAGTCGCTGACGTCGAACGTCACCGATTGGCCCTGGTTCACGGTCGCGGTTTTAGGCGACGGGCAGTACAAAGCCATGCAAACCTGCGACGTCGTCATCAACAGCAGCGCCATCAGCCAACGCAACATCCGTCGCACGCCGCTCGATGCGGAGCATTTTGTAGACATATTTCGATTCCCCCAAAACGCGCCACCCCATGGGCGCTGGCAGCCATCCTGGTGCCTCGGACTTCGCGGAACATCGGCCCAGCAAGCATCGGCCGTGCGCGTCGCGCGGCCATTGGAACAGCAAATCCGACGCCGCGTAAAGCAACAAATGCGTCACGTCTGTCTGGTTCAGCGAAATCGTCGCTTGCAAGTCGCCGAAGTCGTGATTAAGTAGTCTGGCGCCAGACACGAGGTCTGGCGTCATCCACTCCGGGGGGAGATCCGCATGAGCGAGTTCTTCATCGGTCAGATCATGCTGACCGGTTTCGCGTTTGCGCCAAAATATTTTGCGCAGTGCAACGGGCAATTGCTGCCGATCAATCAGAACCAGGCCCTGTTCAGTCTGCTCAGCACCCGCTTCGGCGGCGACGGCAAGACCACCTTCGGCTTGCCGGACATGCGCGGACGCACGCCGGTGGGCTACGGGCCATCGGCCGACCCGGCGTGGCAGCCGCCTGCGGTGCCGATGGGCCAGGCCGCCGGCGCGGAGACGGTGACACTGGTAGGCGACAACCTGCCCCCGCATACCCACCTGATGACTTGCAGCAGCGCCAACGGTGACAACCGCATACCGACCGGCCGCCTGTTCGCCAACAACTACATCCCTACTGGAACTCCGCACGCGCTGTACGCCGCGCCAGGCGCAACGGTGCCACTGTCGCAGTCCACCATCGCCAATAGCGGCGGCGGCCAGGCGCATCCGAACGTGCAGCCGTACACCACGATCAATTTCTGCATCGCGCTGTCCGGCATCTTCCCTTCGCGCAGCTAGGCGCATCCGCATCCGGGCACGCCGCGCACAGTCGTGCGCGTGGCGCCTCATCGACCAGGAAGCATCTCATGGGTACTCCCTTCATCGGCGAAATCCGCATGTTCGGCTTCGGCCGTACGCCTCAAGGCTGGCAGGCGTGCGACGGCTCGCTGCTGCAGATCTCCGAATACGAACCGTTGTACGTCCTGCTCGGCACTGCCTACGGCGGCAACGGCACCAGCACCTTCGCGGTGCCGGATCTGCGTGGTCGCCTGCCGATCCACCAGGGCCAGGGACCGGGCCTGAGCAACTACCCGCTCGCCCAGCGCGCAGGCACCGAGACGGTGACATTGACGGAGCTGCAGATGCCGGCACACACGCATACCGCGCAGGCCACCACCGCCGCGGCCACCACCACCGCGCCCGCCGGTCTGTTGCCGGCCGCGGTCAACGGGAGCCAGTTCTATGCAAGCGACGTTACCGGCGCCACGATGCTGGCGCTGTCGCCGCAAAGCACGTCCTTCGCTGGCGGCAACCAACCGCACGACAACGTCATGCCGACGCTGACCGTGCAGTACTGCATCGCCACCACCGGCATCTTCCCGCAACAGGCCTGACCTCTGCGCCGCGCCGACACGGCCGCGGCACGCATCCGCTCATCGGAGGAATCCGCTCATGACCGAACCCTATATCGGCGAAATCCAGCTGTTCGGCTTCGACTACAACCCGTACGGCTGGGCGTTGTGCAACGGCGCCACCCTGCCGATCACGCAGAACACCGTGCTGTATTCCCTGCTCGGCGTGGCCTACGGCGGCAATGGCACCACCACGTTCCAACTGCCGAATTTCGTGACGCGCGCCGGCTGCCAGCAGGGCGCGGGGCCTGGACTGACGCCGCACACGCTGGGCAGCAATTTCGGCTCGGCGTCGGTGAGCTTGCAGAGCACGCAGATCCCCATGCACCAGCACGGGGTCACTGCTGCCTCGCAGCCGGATGGCACGAAGAAAACCGCTTCGCCTGCGAGCGGTGTCGCCCTGTCGACGCTGAACGTGAATACCGAACGCCCGTTCCTGGCGGTCGCGCCGAACACGCAGTTCTCCCCGACCATGTTGATGCCCACCGGCATCGGCCAGGCGCACGAGAACCGGCAGCCGTATCTGGCGGTGAACTTCTGCATCGCGTTGCAGGGCAACTATCCGGTCTTCAACTGAGGACATGATGTCGATCGCCGCGTCGCCCGGCTTTCCGCAACGGGACGCCGGGTGGGCGGCGCCCGCTGCGCTGCAGGCACGCGGCATCAGCGTGCGGCCGGCGCGTTCGGCAGACCTGAACTGGCTACGCGACCTGTACGCCAGCACGCGGCGCGACGAACTGGCCGCAGTCCCCTGGCCGGAGCCAGCCAAGCGCGCCTTTCTCGACCAGCAGTTCGCCTTGCAGCATGCGCACTATCTGCAACACTTTCCCGGCGCGGACTTCCTGATCGTGGAAGACGCGCACGCACGGCTGGGCCGGCTGTATCTGGACCGCAGCACGGATCCGCACGTCCTGGTCGATATCAGCCTGCTGCCGGACTGCCGCGGCCACGGCATCGGCGGCGCGCTGATCGCGCAGGCACAGGCGCTCGCACATGCGGATGGGCGCGCACTGACACTGCATGTGCTGCATGCCAATCCCGCAGCGCAGCGGCTCTACGCGCGGCTGGGCTTCGTTGCCGGCGAGGCCGGCCAGACCCATCTGGCCATGCGCTGGGATGGCGCTGGCACGAAGCCGGACGCGCGCGTCAGTTGAACACCGCCTGATACAGGAAGCCGTCGCGTTCGCGCGCCACCGGCACCAGGAAGATGCCGATCTCGCCCAGGCGCGGATGGCGCATCTGGTAGGTCTGCTGCGGAAACAGAAAAGCCGAGCCGTTGCGGAACAGCAGCGAGAACGGAGCGCGCCGCGCCGCGGGCGGCGTCGGCAGCGGCCGCGCCTCGACCAGCACGAACGCGACCTCGCCTTCGTTCAACTGCGCCGAGAACGTCTCGTTCACGCTTCCAGCGAAGTGTTCCAAGCTCAACAGCTCCATCCTTGACTCCAGGTGTGGTTCGGCACGGGCGCCATGCCGGCATCGTCGCGTGCCGTCGCGACGCGCACAAGCGCTGTGCGGGCATTTGTCCACATCGCCTTTTGTCCACACCTCAAGTGCAGCTGCGAGGCGCTGGCGCGGTGGCGGCCATCCCGAGCCGATGCGGCGTCGCCGGCGACCAATGCGCGGCCGTATGACACGCTGTTGCATGAACGGGGCGAAGCGGGCGCGCACACCGGCCCGCGCAGTGCCACAATACTGCACGGGCCAGTTCGGTTAAGTTCAGCCGAACGGATCGATCCTATGTTGTGTTTTCGTTAAAGGTCGCGATGGCGTCTTCCGAATCCAATCTGGTGCAGTTGTCGGGCGTGCGCATCGACCGCGGCGGCCGGGCGATCCTGCGTGACGTTTCGCTGAGCGTGCCGCGCGGCAGCATCACCGCGGTGCTCGGCCCCTCCGGCAGCGGCAAGTCCACGCTGCTGGCGGCGCTGACCGGCGAACTGGAGCTGGCCGCGGGGACGCTTCAGGTGTTCGGCAAGCCATTGCCGCGCGGCAGCCGCGCGCTGCGCGAGACCCGCAAGAGCATCGGCGTGCTGCTGCAGGGCAACGGCCTGCTGACCGACCTGAGCGTGGCCGAGAACGTGGCGCTGCCATTGCGCGCCCACACCCGCCTGCCCGAGCCGGTGCTGCAACGGCTGGTCGCATTGAAGCTGCATGCGGTGGGCCTGCTGGCCGCCGCCGACGCCTGGCCGCGCGAGCTGTCCGGCGGCATGGCGCGGCGCGTGGCGCTGGCGCGGGCGCTGGCCCTGGACCCGCCGCTGATGATCTACGACGAACCCCTGACCGGGCTGGACCCGATCGCCTCCGGCGTGATCATGAGCCTGATCCAGCGCCTCAACCACACCCTGGGCCTGACCAGCATCATCGTCAGCCACCACGTCCACGAGACCCTGCCGATCTGCGACCAGGCCGTGGCCATCGCCAACGGCGGCGTGGTCTTCGCCGGCACCCCGCAGGCGTTGCAGGCCAGCACCGATCCGCTGCTGCAGCAGTTCCTGCACGGCCGTCCCGACGGCCCGATCCCGTTCGATGCGCCGCAGCGCGCGCGGAGCGCCGCCTGATGGCCATCGTTGCCCCGATCCGTTCCCTGGGCCGTGCCGGGCTGTTCTTCCTGACCGTGCTGCGCGGCTCGCTGCCGACCCGCGACCTGCTGGCCGAGCTGATCCGCGAGATCTACAAGGTCGGCGCGCGTTCGCTGCCGATCATCGCCGTGGGCGGCGCCTTCGTCGGCCTGGTGCTGACTCTGCAGGGCTACCGCACGCTGCAGACCTATGGCGCCTCCGATGCGCTGTCCACGCTGCTCGGCCTGTCGCTATACCGCGAGCTGGCGCCGGTGCTGACCGCGCTGCTGTTCATCGGCCGCGCCGGCAGTTCCATCGCCGCCGAGCTCGGCCTGATGCGTGCGACCGACCAGATCAAGGCGCTGGAGCTGATGGCGATCGACCCGGTGGCCAAGGCGGTGGCGCCGCGCTTCTGGGCGGCGGTGCTGACCGTGCCGCTGCTGACCGGCATCTTCTGCTCGCTGGCGATCAGCGCCAGCTATTTCGAGGCGGTGGCGGCGCTCGGCCTGGACCGCGGCACGTTCTGGTCGGCGCTGTCGAGCAGCGTGGATTTCTGGGACGACTTCGGCGTGGCGATGCTGAAGTCGGCGGTGTTCGGCGGCACGGCGGCGCTGGTGGCGGCCTATGTCGGCTTCCATGCCGAGCCGACCATCGAGGGCACTTCGGTGGCCACCACCCGCGCCGTGGTCAACGCCTCGCTGCTGGTGCTGATGTTCAACTTCGTCATGTCGGCGCTGCTGTTCCGCTGAGCGGCGCCAACGCGGGGCCGGCCGGCGACGGCAGGCTCCGCGGCAACATCCCGGTCGCGGCACTGGCGCCGCGGCCACGCTGAATCAACAAGGTAGACACGTTATGGCTCTCCGTGGTCCCCGTCTCGAGTTCGCCGTCGGCGCCTTCCTGCTGCTGGGCCTGGCCTCGCTGCTGGTGCTGGCGCTGGCTTCCACCAACCGCCAGTGGGGCTTCGGCGGCCACCGCTACGACCTGGTCGCGCGCTTCTCGCAGATCGGCCAGCTGCGTGCGCAGGCGCCGGTGAAGATCGGCGGCGTCATCATCGGCCAGGTCGCCAAGATCGACCTGGACCCGACCAAGTTCGACTCGGTGGTGACCCTGTCCATCGACGACAAGTACAAGGACCTGCCGGCCGACACTTCGGCGGCGATCCTGACCAGCGGTCTGCTGGGCGAGAGCTATGTCGGCCTGCAGCCCGGCGGCGACCCCGACACGCTCAAGCCCGGCCAGGAAATCGCCTTCACCCAGCCGGCGGTGGACCTGATCCAGCTGGTCGGCAAGTACATGTTCGGCGGCGGCAGCGCCGGCGGCGACAAGAACGCAACACCCGCTGCCGCACCCTCGGCCGATCCCACCACGCCCGCAACGGAACCCAAGCCATGACGATCAAACTGCTTTCCGCCGCTCTCGCCGCCGCGCTGGCCGTGGCCGCGCCCTCCGCCGCCCTGGCCCAAGCCGCCGCGCCGGCCGCCGCCGCCACCCAGGCCGGTTCGGCCAGCAAGGTGGTGCTGGAGAACAGCACGCGCATCCTGACCACGCTGGAACAGCGCCGCAGCGAGTTCAAGAGCAACCCGACCGCGCTGCGCCAGTTCATCGACAGCGAGATGAACAAGTCCTTCGACCGCGACTACGCCGCCCGCCTGGTGCTGGGTGTGCACGGCCGCGGCGCCTCCGATGCCGACGTCAAGCTGTTCGGCGACGCGATGGCCGACAACCTGATGCAGCGCTACGGCACCTCGCTGCTGACCTTCGAAGGCAAGCCGCAGGTGCGGGTGAAGTCGGAAACCCCGCTGCCCGGCGGCCGCGGCGTCAAGGTCTCCACCGAACTGCTGCGCAGCGGCGGCGACCCGGTGCCGGTGGACTACCTGCTGCGCAACACCGGCGCGGGTTGGAAGATCTTCGACGTGATGGTGGAGGGCGTGTCCTACGTGCAGACCTTCCGCAACCAGTTCGACACCCCGCTGCGCAACAAGTCGATCCCCGAGGTTGCGGCCGAGCTGCGCAACGGCACGCTGCAGGCGGCACCGGCGGGCAACAGTGGCAAGTGATGCGCCGCAGCTGCGCCGCGACGGCGACACGCTCGCGCTGAGCGGCGTGCTCGACCGTGCCGCGGCCACCGCGCTGTGGCCGGCAGCGCTGCGCGCGCTG
>NZ_AQOK01000055.1:0-4254 GCF_000364645.1 Xanthomonas sp. SHU 308
CGGCGGCGAGGCTGGCCGCGACCGCAGCGCCGAACGGCGCCGGTGCCGGCCAGCGGGCAGCGCGAGCCGCGACGAGGCCCTGGCACGGCACGGCGTCTGCCGACGGTTGCATGTGCTTGCCCTCCTTGGCATCGATGGATCGGAAGCAGCGAGACGAAGCGGCGCGACATGCGCATCGCGCGACACCGTCTTTATCGCCATGCCAGCGTCGCATCCAGCCTGGACGTCGGCCATCGGTCCATGCCGCGGCACCGCGTCAGAATTCGCCTAACGCGCGAGCGCGCGCCGCGTCACAGTCCCGGCGCAGTTCTCCGCAGCTTCATCGCCCCGCGCCTAAGGTGCGATACCCCACGTCGTAAGGAGTTCGCGCATGCGCAAGGGCATCGCATTGATCGTCGGAGTCACTGGCATCTCCGGCTACAACCTCGCCAACGTGCTGGTCGCCGAGGGCTGGACCGTCTATGGGCTGGCACGCCGTCCGGTGCCGCAGGAAGGCGTGATTCCGGTGGCGGTCGATCTGCTCGACCGCGACGCCACCATCGCGGCGCTGCGCGGGCTTCCGATCACCCACGTGTTCTTCTGCACCTGGACGCGGCGCGACACCGAGAAGGAGAACGTCGCCGCCAACGGCGCGATGTTGCGGCACCTGTGCGAGGGCCTGGACGGCGCGACGCTGCAGCACATGGCGCTGGTCACCGGCACCAAGCATTACCTGGGCTCGTTCGAGCACTACGGCAGCGGCAAGGCGGAGACGCCGTTCCGCGAGAGCGAACCGCGGCAGCCGGGCGAGAATTTCTACTACACGCTGGAAGACCTGCTGTTCGACGCCGCCGCGCGCCATGGCTTCGGCTGGAGCGTGCACCGCTCGCACACCATGATCGGCCAGGCCAACGGCAGCAATGCGATGAACATGGGCGTGACCCTGGCGGTGTATGCGACGCTGTGCAAGCACACCGGGCAGCCCTTCGTGTTCCCTGGCTCGCGCGCGCAGTGGGACAGCCTCACCGACCTCACCGACGCCGGCCTGCTCGGCCGCCAACTGGCCTGGGCCGCGACCAATCCGGCCGCACGCAACCAGGCCTTCAACACGGTCAACGGCGACGTGTTCCGCTGGCGCTGGATGTGGGGCGAGATCGCCGCGTTCTTCGGCCTGGACCCTGCCCCTTATCCGGAGGCGCCGATGCCGCTGCAAGCGCGCCTGCAGGACGCCGCGCCGGCCCTGTGGCGCGAAATCGCCGAGCAGCATGGGCTGGTGCAGGCGGACGTCAACCAACTCGCCTCGTGGTGGCACACCGATGCCGATCTGGGCCGCGAGATCGAGTGCGTCAACGACATGACCAAGAGCCGCGATCTCGGCTTCCTCGGCTACTACGACAGCCGCGCCTCGTTCCTGGAGCTGTTCACGCGACTGCGTGCGCAGCGGGTGATTCCCTGAGGGACGCGGCTGGGTGAAGAGTCACCGATGCAATGGGAAAGCGGCAATCCGGAAGGTTGCCGCCTATGGGGCACGCGGTGCGCTCCAGGACGGTCGCCGTTGTAGTGACATACACTGCACTGCCGCGGTGACGTGTTTGCTGGGCATGCTGTACGAAGTTTTTCGGCGCCGACAGCAACCAACGCCGGCGACTTGCCCGGCTTCGTTCGTCGCGGCTGAAGCCGCTTCTACGGCGCGCTTGCGCTAGAAGTGCTTTCGCCTGTCCGAGGATCTCCGGCGTCGGCAAATGCTGAAGCCGCTGCGGCTCGCTGCGTCGTTCGTCGCGCCTGACCTCGCTCCACCGCTCGGCGAAGCGACGATCTGCACTGTGGGAGGGACTTCAGTCCCGACGCGCACTGCATCAGTGAGCAGGACACTGCTTTTGTCGTGACCGCGAGCGCTGCACAGCAAGCGAGGCTGTCACGCCCGACCCCGCACGCAGCAGGCTTCAGTGGCGCGCCTTCAGGCCGCGATTACGTCCCCACACCGTGATACGCCAGCACATCGCGTCCGCCACCACGCTCGCTCAAACGTCCGCAGGCGCCAATTCGCGCAGCTTGCCCTGGTGCAGTTCCAGCACCCGGTCCAGCTTGCGCGCCAGGCTGCGGTCGTGGGTGACCAGGGCCAGGCTGGTGCCCTGCGCGCGGTTGAGTTCGAGCATCAGCGCGAACACGTTGGCCGCGGTCTTGTCGTCGAGGTTGCCGGTCGGCTCGTCGCCGAGCACGCAGGCCGGGCGATTGACCAGCGCACGCGCCACCGCGGCGCGCTGGCGCTCGCCGCCGGACAGTTCGCCCGGCTTGTGCTCCAGGCGATGGCCCAGGCCCACCGATTCCAGCAGCGCGCGGGCGCGGGCATCGGCGTCCTGGATCGGCGCGCCGCCCAGCAGCACCGGCATCATCACATTCTCCAGCGCAGTGAACTCGGGCAGCAGGTGATGGAACTGGTAGACGAAGCCCAGCGAACGGTTGCGCAACTGCCCGCGCGCCGCGTCGGTCAGCGCCGACATGCGCTGGCCGGCCACGTAGACCTCGCCGGAGGTCGGCACGTCGAGGCCGCCGAGCAGGTGCAGCAGGGTGCTCTTGCCGGCACCGGAGGCGCCGACGATGGCCACGGTCTCGCCCGCCGCCACGCTCAGCTCCAGGCCGTCGAACACCGGCGTGCGCATCTTGCCTTCGGCGTAGGTCTTGGCCAGGCCTTCGGCGCGGATCGCCGCGTCCGCTTGTCGCTTCTGCATTCCCGATTCCCGATTCCCCATTCCCGATTCCCGGCTCTCATTCATAGCGCAGCGCCTCCGCCGGCTGCGTGCGCGCCGCGCGCCAGGCCGGGTACAGCGTGGCCAGGAAGCTCATCAGCAAGGCGACGATGGTGATCACCATGACGTCGTGCGGCTGCATGTCGGTGGGCAGGCCGGTGATGTAGTAGACGTCCTCCGGCAGCAGCTTGATGTTGAACACCGCCTCGATGCCGGCCAGGATCCGCTCCAGGTTGAGCGTCAGCACGATGCCACCGATCACGCCGGCGACGGTGCCGATCACGCCGATCAGCGTGCCCTGCACCATGAACACCTGCATCACCCCGCCCGGGCTCAGCCCCAGCGTGCGCAGGATGGCGATGTCGGCCTGCTTGTCGGTCACCAGCATCACCTGCGAGGACACCAGGTTGAACGCGCCCATCGCGATGATCAGCGACAGCAGGATGCCCATCACTGTCTTTTCCATCTTCAGCGACTGGTAGAGGTTGGCGTTCTCGCGGGTCCAGTCGCTGACCATGTACGGGCCGTGCAGGTTCAGCGCCAGGTCGCGCGCCACGTTCCAGGCCTGATCCATGTCGTACAACTTCAGGCGCACGCCGGTGACGCCGTCGCCCATGCGCAGCACCCGCTGCAGGTCCGGCATGCTGGTCACCGCCAGGCCGCGGTCGATCTCGTTGTAGCCGGCCTCGAAGATGCCGCTGACGGTGAAGCGCTTGTAGCGCGGCACCATGCCCATCGGGCTGGCCTGCGGCTCGCCCAGCATCACCACCACCTTGTCGCCGACGCCCACGCCCAGCCACAGCGCCAGTTCCTGGCCGAGCAGGATGTTGTAGGACCCCGGGGTCAGGCTGTCGACCGAGCCCTGCTTCATCTTCTGCGCCAGCACCGAGACCTTGGCCTCTTCCTTGGGCAGGATGCCGCGAACGATCGCTGGCTGGTTGCGCTGGCCGGTCAGCAGGGCCTCTTCCTCGACGTAGGGCGCGGCGCCGGCGACGCGCTTGTCGCGCATGGCCACGTCCACCGCGTGCTGCCAGTCCTCCATCGGCGCGCCCTGCGCGCTGACCGTGGCATGCGCGGCCATCTGCAGCAGGCGGTCGCGGATCTCCTTCTGGAAGCCGCTCATCACCGCCAGGGTGGTGATCAGCACGGTCACGCCCAGGGCGATGCCGAGGATCGAGGCCATGGAGATGAAGGAGATGAAGTTGTTGCGGCGCTTGGCGCGCAGATAGCGCAGGCCGATGGCCACGGGTAAGGGTTTGAACATGCGCAGCCACCATCCAGGGAGCGCTATGGTGCCATTTGCGGCGGCGCAGACGAAGCGGCATGGGCGGCAGCGGCCAGACGCAGTTCACGTCGTGCCGCCGGCGGCAGCGTGTCCGGCCACCACGCCAGGCGCTGCGTACGCCCCTGCGCATCGCGCCAGCGCACGAACGCCAGCGGTCCGCGCCAGGCGACCTGCAGCGCGCTCACCGCCACGCCATCGACGCTGGGCGCACCGGCACCGGCAGGAATCAGCAGCGCGCGCGGC
>NZ_AQOK01000056.1:0-3555 GCF_000364645.1 Xanthomonas sp. SHU 308
CTCTCCCTCCGGGAGAGGGGTTGGGGTGAGGGTCCGGGTCGCGCAGCGCACCCACGAATCCCCAATCCCCGCTAGTAAAGAATGCGCGTCCGCAACGTCCCCGCCACCTGCGCCAGTTCCTCCTTCAGCACCGCCGCCTGCTCCTCGCTGGCGGCCACGTCGATCACCACGTAGCCGACCTTGGGGTCGGTGCGCAGGAACTGGCCGTCGATGTTGACGTTGTGGCGCGAGAACAGTTCGTTGATCTGCGACAGCACGCCCGGCACGTTGCGGTGGATGTGCAGCAGGCGCAGGCTCTCGGCGTGCTCGGGCAGGGTCACCTCGGGGAAGTTCACCGCCGACAGGGTGCTGCCGTTGTCGCTGTAGCGCACCAGCTTGGCCGCCACTTCCACGCCGATGTTGTCCTGCGCTTCCAGCGTGCTGCCGCCGACGTGCGGGGTCAGGATCACGTTGTCGTGCGCGGCCAGCGGCGATTCGAACAGGTCGCCGTTGCCCTTGGGTTCGATCGGGAACACGTCCACCGCGGCGCCGCCGATGTGGCCGCTGCGCAGCGCCGCGTCCAGGGCGTCGATGTCGATCACCGTGCCGCGCGAGGCGTTGATCAGGTGCGCGCCCGGCTTCATCTGCGCCAGCTGCGTGGCGCCGATCATGTCGCGGGTGGCCGCGGTTTCCGGCACGTGCAGGGTGACCACATCCGAGCGGGCCAGCAGGTCGTCCAGGTCGGTGGCGGTGCGGGCGTTGCCCAGCGACAGCTTGGTCTCGATGTCGTGGAAGATCACCTGCATGCCCAGCGCCTCGGCCAACACGCCGACCTGGGTGCCGATGTGGCCGTAGCCGACGATGCCCAGCACCTTGCCGCGGGTCTCGTGGCTGCCGGCGGCCGACTTCGACCAGCCGCCGCGGTGGCATTCGGCGTTCTTCTGCGGAATGCCGCGCAACAGCAGGATGGCCTCGGCGATCACCAGCTCGGCGACGCTGCGGGTGTTGGAGTAGGGCGCATTGAACACCGGGATGCCGGCCAGTTCGGCGGCGTCCAGGTCGACCTGGTTGGTGCCGATGCAGAAGCAGCCGACCGCGATCAGGCGCTTGGCGTGGGCCAGCACCTCGGCGCTGAGCTGGGTGCGCGAGCGGATGCCGACGATGTGCGCCTCGGCAATGCGCTGCTTGAGTTCGTCTTCCGGCAGCGACTTGGCGTGCAGTTCGATCTGCGAGTAGCCGGCCGCGCGGAACACGTCGACGGCGGTCTGGCTGATGCCTTCGAGCAGCAGCACGCGGATATCCTGCTTTGGGAACGAGGTCTTCTTGGGCGACATTGCGGCGAGGGAGCGATGGCCAACGGGCCGGTCACTATGCCAGATGGCTTAGCGCTTTGGTGCGCCGCAATAGGATGCCGGGAGGATAGCGATGCAACGCTGGAAAGGTTTCAGGTGCATCGATGTTTGTTGGGAGGAGTCGGGACTCGGGACCCGGGACCCGGGAGAAGCGTGCACCTCTTGCGCCTGACGGTGTTGCTTGACGTCCCACGTCGGTTGCTTTTGCTTTTCCGGGTCCCGGGTCCCGGCTCTAGATTCCCGAGCCCCGGCTCCTTCCCAACTGGACGCGGTTACGCAACGCTGGCACGCTTGAATGCTTGCCTCCACCGATGCCTTTCCGCTCATGACCGACCCGCGCCTGGATGCCCTGGCCCTTGCCGTTCCCGGCCTGCGCCTGAAGACCGATCCCGCCGACCTCGAGCACTATGGCCGCGACTGGACCCGGCGCTGGACCCCGGCGCCGCTGGCGATCGCGTTGCCGGCCACGGTGGAGGAGGTGCAGGCGGTGCTGCGCTGGGCCAACGACCACGCGGTGGCGGTGGTGCCCTCCGGCGGCCGTACCGGCCTGTCCGGCGGCGCGGTGGCCGCGCACGGCGAACTGGTGCTGAGCCTGGAGCGGATGAACAAGGCGCTGGCGTTCGATCCCGTCGACCGCACCCTCACCGTGCAGGCCGGCATGCCGCTGGAGGCGGTGCACAACGCCGCGCGCGAGCACGGGCTGCTGTACCCGGTGGACTTCGCCGCGCGCGGGTCGTGCTCGATCGGCGGCAACATCGCCACCAATGCCGGCGGCATCCGCGTGATCCGCTACGGCAACACCCGCGAGTGGATCGCCGGGCTGAAGGTGGTCACCGGCAGCGGCGAACTGCTCGAGCTCAACCGCGGGCTGATCAAGAATTCCAGCGGCTACGATTTTCGCCAGTTGCTGATCGGCTCCGAAGGCACCCTCGGCATCGTGGTCGAAGCCACCCTGCGCCTCACCGACCCGCCGCCGCCGAGCAACGTGATGCTGCTGGCGCTGCCCTCGTTCGAGGTGCTGATGCAGGTGTTCGCTGCATTCCGCAGCCGGCTGCAGTTGGAGGCGTTCGAGTTCTTCACCGACCGCGCGTTGCAGCACGTGCTCGCGCATGGCGCGCAGGCGCCGTTCGACACCGTTTATCCGTACTACGTGGTCACCGAGTACGCCAGCGGCAACGAGGCGCAGGAGACCGCGGCGCTGGCCGCGTTCGAGGCCTGCATGGAGCAGGGCTGGGTACTGGACGGGGTGATCAGCCAGAGCGAGGCGCAGGCCGCGCAGCTGTGGCGCCTGCGCGAAGGCATTACCGAGGCGGTGGCGCGTTACACCCCCTACAAGAATGACGTGTCGGTGCGGATCTCGGCGATGCCGGCGTTCCTGGCGCGGACCCAGGCGCTGCTCGGCGAGGCCTACCCGCAGTTCGAGGTGGTGTGGTTCGGCCACATCGGCGACGGCAACCTGCACATCAACGTGCTCAAGCCCGAGGCCACTGTGCCGGCGGAGTTCATCGCCGCCTGCGAGCAGGTCACCAAGCTGCTGGCGCAGGTGCTGGCCGAGCACGGCGGTAGCATCTCCGCCGAGCACGGCATCGGCCTGGTCAAGAAACCCTACCTGGACAGCACGCGCAGCGCCGAGGAGATCGCGCTGATGCGCGCGGTCAAGCGCGTGTTCGATCCGTCCGGGCTGCTCAATCCGGGCAAGCTGTTCGACCCCTGAGTCCAGCCTGGCACCGATGCCGCGCGGCCCGTTCAGGCGCTGCGCGGGGCGGACCGCTAGGCTATGCGGCGCGGCGCTGGCCGTCCCCTTTTTCACGATCCCGTTTGGAACGATTGCAATGACCCGAGTGACCGCGCGCTGCGCCCTGCTGTTCGCCCTGATCCTGCCCGCGTTCGCGCAGGCGTCCAGCTTCGCCGGCAGTTCCGCCGGTTCGGCCTCCGCCGGCTCGGCCGGCAGCTCGGCGTCCTCGGACAGCAGTTCCAACAACGACAAGGTGGTGCTGCAGGCGCGCGACGACGCGGCCGGCTTCGTCGCCAGCGCCGGCCGTATCCGCGGCGTGCAACTGGAAGCGGCGCTGCGCGTGCTGCGCGAGCGCAACCCGCAGGCGCAACAGGCCAGCGATCTGGAACTGGCGCAGGCGATCCTGGCGCTGTGATCGCGCGCCGGCCACGGCGCCTGCGCGCGCGGTGGCTGGCGGTCCTGGCGCTGGCCGCTGCGGCGCAGGCCGCG
>NZ_AQOK01000057.1:0-1153 GCF_000364645.1 Xanthomonas sp. SHU 308
AGTCAACTGTCATGCACCTGCGATGACAGGAGGAGCGTACGGGGCCTGATCGCGCGCGATGGCATTGAGCCAGCGCAGGAACTTGTGCATGCAGGCGACGATGGCGACCTTGGCCGGCTTGCCCGCTGCGCGCAGACGTGCGTAGGTGTTGGCCAAGGGGGATTTGGCGCGGATGCTGGCCCAGGTGGCCATGTACAGCACGCGCCGCACGTCGGCACGTCCGCCTTTGATGCGGCGCTGGCCTTTCCAGCAACCGCTGTCGTGATTGAACGGGGCCAGCCCGACCAGGGCAGCGAGCTTGCGTGGCGGCAGCGTGCCCAGCTCTGGCAGCCGCGCGGCCAGAACCGCGCGCAGGATCGTCCCGAGCCCAGGCACCTTGGGTAGGCTCGAGCAGGTCTTGCCCTGCTGCTCGATCTCCTGCGTCAACGTCTGGATCTGCTGGTTCAGCAGGGCGATCACCTCTCGGCAGCGGTGTTGCGCCTTGGCGCTGGTAATGTGTTCCAAGCGCCGCCGATGGGCATCGCGCTGGCCCACCAGGGTGGCACGCAGGTCCAGCAGTTCGCGAAGAGACTGCTGGTGCCCGGGCACCACGGGCGTGGGGGTGGTCGGGATGTGCTGGGCGGCGATGGCCAGCAGGCGCGCGTCCAGGGCATCGGTCTTGGCATGCAGGCCCAAGGCCTGGGCGAGCTTGCGCGGACGATCGGCGGCCATCCGCACTGCCGGCAGGTCCGCCTCTCGGAGCACCTGCAGCACGGCATGTTCGTAGCCGCCACTGGCTTCCAGCACGATCCGCTCGCAGTCCATCCCAGCCAGACGTTGGGCCAGCGCACGCTGCCCCTGTGGCGTATTGGGCTGGGTCCAGGCCTGCTCGTCCGGCAGGACATGAATGACCAGCTCAGCCTTGGATACATCGATCCCGACATGGCGCCGCATAGACGTTCTCCGCAGTAGCCTCATGGACGAGAGCGCTCCTGCCGATGCCCATGCTTGTGGAGTTCGAGCTCGTCACTCGGGCAACTGTTCGGGCTTGTCAGGCAGGAGAACCGGAGTGCGGCGGCGCTGACTCCTACTCGTGCTTGCTGGCACTGCGGCTAAACGGCCTGCCGCACTCCGCTCTCACCTACAACGATAGACCCTTATTTGACACAAGCGG
>NZ_AQOK01000058.1:0-22890 GCF_000364645.1 Xanthomonas sp. SHU 308
AGCCCCGGTTCGGGCATCGGCTGGGTCGGCGAGGCACGTTCGCCCGGCACGTCGGAAGCCGGCACCGGCACCTCGCTGATCGGGAACAGCGGCGTGCCGTCGCGACGGTCGAAGGCGAACAGGAAGCCGGTCTTGGTCGCCTGCAAGACGGCCGCGCGCGGTCCCTGCGCAGTCTGCACCGTGGTCAGCACCGGCTGCGAGGCCAGGTCGTAGTCCCACAGATCGTGATGCACCAACTGCTGCGCCCACACCCGGCGCCCGCTGCGCAGGTCCAGCGCCACCAGCGAGTCGGTGTCACGGTTGTCGCCCAGGCGCTCGCCGCCGTAATAGTCGGGGCTGGCCGAGCCGGTCGGTACGTAGACCAGGCCCAGCGCCGCATCCACCGACAGCGGCGCCCAGGCATTGCCGCCGCCGACCGTGGCCGCCTGCTCCGGCTGCCAGCCGGCCGCAGCCGCTTTGGCCGGATCGCGCGGCACCGGATCCCAGCGCCACAGTTCGCGGCCGCTGCGCGCGTCGTAGCCACGCACCACGCCCTGCTCCAGCGCATGCCCGCGGTTGTCGCCGATCGAGCTGCCGACCACCAGCACGTCGCCGGCCACCACCGGTGGCGAGGTCACCGCATAGTTGGCCCAGGCATCGCTGGCGTTGTCGTGCACATCGATGCCGGCATGCAGGTCGATCGTGCCGTCCTTGCCGAACCCGGCGCAGGGCTTGCCGTCGGCGGCATCCAGCGCGATCAGCCGCGCATCCAGGGTGCCGTACACGATGCGCTCGCGGCACGCGCCGGCCGTCGCCTGGGTGTCGCGCCAGAAGCTCACCCCGCGCGAGGCCGGGTCGCTGTAGTGCTTGTTGCGCGGCACCTTGGCATCGAACGACCACAGTTCGCGGCCGCTGGTCGCATCCAGGGCGAAGGCGATGCCGGTCCCGGTGGTGAGATACATGCGCCCACCCAGCACCAGCGGATTGGCCTCGAAGCGGCGCCGCTCCGGATCGGGCAGGCCCGCGCCGAGTTCGCCGGTGCGGAACGACCAGGCGATGCGCAGCCGGCCGATGTTGTCCGGGGTGATCTGGGTCAGCGGCGAATACTGCCCGCCGCCGGGCGCGCCGGCATAACTGGCCCAGTCGCCTGGCGCCGCCGCGCAGAGGCCACCGATACCCATCGCCATGCCCGCCCCGCATACCGCTGCCCGCCATCTCCTGATCACGCATCCGCTCCTGTCGCTGCCGAAGAAAGTGGCGGCAGTGTCGAAGTCGTGCCGGGCCCTGTCAGCGCAGCAGGGACGGCAACCCCAGGCCTGGGGACCAATGGCGGGTCGACAGGGACGAGTGGCGCCCCTGGGGATGGCGCAAACGCTTGATTGCGCAGGGGCTGGTCGGCTGCATCGCGTGGCCGTCCGCACCCGGCCCGTCGCGCCGGGCACGCCGCAACGATGCCGTACACCGGCCAACCGGAACGAAAAAGGCCCCGCTTGCGCGAGGCCTTTCCGGACAGCGGCGGCGACAGCGACAACCCGAAGGCGGGTCGCTGCCGCAGCGCTGACGGCTTACTTCACCAGCGAGGCGATTGCCGCACCCAGGTCGCCCGGCGAGCGGACGGTCTTGACGCCTGCGGCTTCCATCGCCGCGAACTTGCCCTCGGCCGTGCCCTTGCCGCCCGAGGCGATCGCACCGGCGTGGCCCATGCGCTTGCCGGCCGGGGCCGAAGCACCGGCAATGAAGCCGACCACCGGCTTCTTGACGTGCTTGGCGATGTACTCGGCACCGGCTTCCTCGGCGTCGCCGCCGATTTCGCCGACCATGATGATGCCTTCGGTCTGCGGATCCTCGTTGAACAGCTTGAGGCAGTCGACGAAGTTCAGGCCGTTGATCGGGTCGCCGCCAATGCCGATGCAGGTGGA
The DNA here is from genome assembly GCF_000364645.1 of Xanthomonas sp. SHU 308. Taxonomy (NCBI): domain Bacteria; kingdom Pseudomonadati; phylum Pseudomonadota; class Gammaproteobacteria; order Lysobacterales; family Lysobacteraceae; genus Xanthomonas; species Xanthomonas sp. SHU 308. The sequence continues at coordinate 1,899 of NZ_AQOK01000058.1, forward strand.
CTGGCCCAGGCCGACTTCGGTGGTCTGCTTGACCGCTTCATAGGTCAGCGTGCCCGAACGCGAGACGATGCCGATCTTGCCCGGCTTGTGGATGTGGCCCGGCATGATGCCGATCTTGCACTCGCCCGGGGTGATCACGCCGGGGCAGTTCGGCCCGATCAGCACGGTGTCCGGATGCGAGCGGGTCAGCACGTTCTTGACGCGCAGCATGTCCAGCACCGGGATGCCTTCGGTGATGCAGACGATGACCTTGATGCCGGCCGCGGCCGCTTCCAGGATCGCGTCGGCCGCGAACGGCGGCGGCACGTAGATCACCGAAGCGTCGGCGCCCGTGCTCTGCACGGCATCGGCCACGGTGTTGAACACCGGCAGGTCGATGTGGGTGGTGCCGCCCTTGCCCGGCGTGACGCCGCCGACGACCTGGGTGCCGTACTCGATCATCTGAGTGGCGTGGAAGGTGCCCTGCTGGCCGGTGAAGCCCTGCACGATCACCTTGGTGTTCTTGTTGATCAAAACAGACATTGGAGTTCCTTGGTGTCGTGGATCAGGCAGCGTTCTTGACAGCTTCAACGACCTTCTTGGCGCCGTCGTTGATGTTGTCGGCCGGGATGATGGCCATGCCGCTGTCGCGCAGCAGCTGCTTGCCTTCTTCCACGTTGGTGCCTTCCAGGCGCACCACGACCGGCACCTTGACGCCCACTTCCTTGACCGCCGCGATGATGCCCTCGGCGATCATGTCGCAGCGAACGATGCCGCCGAAGATGTTGACGAAGATGCCTTCGACCTTGTCCGAGGACAGGATCAGCTTGAACGCCTCGATCACGCGCTGCTTGTTGGCGCCGCCGCCCACGTCCAGGAAGTTCGCCGGCTCGCCGCCGTTGAGCTTGATCACGTCCATCGTGGCCATGGCCAGACCGGCACCGTTGACCATGCAGCCGATGTTGCCGTCCATGGTGACGTAGTTGATGTCCAGCTCCGAAGCGGTCACTTCGGTCTCGTCTTCCTGGGACTTGTCGCGCATGGCGACCAGTTCCTTGTGGCGGAAGTTGGCGTTGTCGTCGCTGTTGAACTTGCCGTCCAGCGCGTAGAGGTTGCCGTCGTCGAGGATGGCCAGCGGATTGATCTCCACCAGCGCCAGATCCTTCTCGTTGAAGATGCGGTACAGGTTGACCATGATGCTGGCGAACTGGCCGGCCTGCTTGGCGGTCAGGCCCATCTTGAAGCCGATGTCGCGGCCGTGGTAACCCTGCACGCCCTCGACGAAGTCGACGTTGAGGGTGTGGATCTTGTCCGGGGTCTCGGCGGCGACCTGTTCGATCTCCATGCCGCCTTCGCTCGATGCGATGTAGCTGATGGTGCGGGTGCCGCGGTCGACCAGCACCGACAGGTACAACTCCTTGACGATCTCGCCGGCGGTGGTCACCAGCACCAGGTTGATCGGCAGCTCGACGCCGGCGGTCTGGTAGGTGGCCATCTTGGTGCCGAGCAGCTTCTCGGCAACGGCCTTCACATCGTCGGTGGTCTTGCAGAACTTGACGCCGCCGGCCTTGCCGCGGCCACCTGCGTGGATCTGCGCCTTGACCATCCAAGGGCCAGCGCCAAGCGACTTGGCGGCTTCAACCGCTTCTTCCGGAGTCGCCGCGACCTTGCCGGCCGGGACCGGGATGCCGTACTCGGCAAGCAGTTGTTTTGCCTGATATTCGTGGAAATTCATGCGTCACCGTGGGAAAAGGAACGGCCGTCCCGCAGCGATCCGGGCCCTGAGTGGCGGCCGGGAGCGGTACGGACGGGACGCCTATTGTCGCCGACCGAGGGCGGCGGCGCAAAAGCGCCGGCGGCCTGGCCCGGCCGAGGCCTCCGGCGGGGTCCGCGGTGGCGCCACCGGGTGGAGCGGGCACTCGGGCGCCCACGCCTTGCTGCCCTCACCCCGCGACGTCGTCCTTGGCCCTTGCCCCAATCCGGCGCCGGGCCGCCGGCGATGACAATCGCGGTTTCCCCGCCGAGGGCGGTGACGACCCAGGCAGATCGCCACCGCCCCGGTCGCCATCCGCGTAGACGGCGCCGCCCCTATACTCGCGCCGTCCGCTGTCCGCCCGGAGTCCGGCTTGCCCACCAGCGCCTCGCTCATCGATCGCATCGAGTCTATTCCGCGCCGCGAGCTGTACTTCTTCGCGCTGTACCGGGTGCTGGTGGCCGGGCTGATCGCCGCCCTGGTGTTCAGCCCGCTCAGCGTGCTGGTGGGCGAACCGCGCTACCCGCAACTGGCCGCCACCTTGTCCACCGCCTACCTGGCGGTGGCGCTGGCGTTGCTGATGTGGGGGCGCAACGAGGCGCACCTGGCGCCCATTGTCGGTTTCAGCGCCTTGGCCGACATCGTCGCCGCGACCCTGGCCGCGCATGCCCTGCCCGCGGCCAGCGCCGGTATCGCGATGATGCTGCTGTTCAACGTCGCCGCCGCGGCAATGCTGCTGCGCCTGCGCGGCGGCATCGCCATCGCCCTGACCGCCTCGGCGGCGACGCTGGCCGAATACGTCTGGAGCGTGCTGGACGGCGCCGACAATACCCGCAGCCTGGCCGAACTGGCGATGTTCGCCACCAGCTATCTGGCGGTGGCCTACATCTGCAACGGCCTCGGCCAGCGCGCACGCGCCAACCAGCGTCTGGCCGACCGCCGCGGCGCCGAGGTGGCCAATCTCTACGAAATCAACGAACTGATCATCCGCCGCATGCGCACCGGGGTGCTGGTGGTGGACGCGCAGAACCGGGTGACGCTGGCCAACGAGGCCGCGTCGGCCCTGCTCGGCGATACCGACGGCAACAGCGGCAGTGGCAGTGGCAGGCTGGATCTGGCCAGCGCCGCGCCGGAACTGGCCCGACGCCTGCAGCGCTGGCGCAACGGCTGGAACCAGGACGAAAGCCCGCTGCAGCTGTCGCCGGACCAGCCGGAGGTGCAGCCGCGCTTCGCCCGGCTGCTGGCCGAAGGCGACCTGACCCTGGTGTTCCTCGACGACGCCACGGTGGTCTCGCGGCGCGCCGAATCGCTGACGCTGTCGGCGCTGGGCCGCTTCTCGGCCAGCCTGGCCCACGAGATCCGCAACCCGCTGGCCGCGATCAACTACGCCTCGCAGCTGCTGGAGGAATCGCCGGCGATCGGCGATGCCGACCGCCGCCTGCTGCAGATCATCCACCAGCAGTGCCAGCGCACCAACGGCATCGTCGAGAGCGTGCTCGGCCTGGCCCGGCGCGAACGTTCCAATCCGGAGAACCTGGACCTGGGCGCGTTCGTGCGCCGCTTCGTCCTGGAATACCGGCAGACCCTGTCGATCGAGACCGACAGCCTCGAAGCGATCCTCGCCCCGCAGCCGGTGCACGCGCTGGTCGATCCCAAACACCTGCACCAGATCCTCAGCGCCCTGGTGCACAACGCGCTCAAGTACGGGCGGGTGATGGAGGAGCCGGCGCGGGTGCGCCTGCGCGTGGCGCTGCAGGAGCGCAACGCCATCGTCGACGTGATGGACCGCGGCCCCGGCATTCCCGAGGCGGTGGCGGCGCAGCTGTTCCGGCCGTTCTTCACCACCTCCGAGCACGGCACCGGGCTGGGCCTGTACATCGCCCGCGAGCTGTGCCGGGCCAACCAGGCGCGCCTGGAGTACGTGCCGGTGCCGGCCGGCGGCGCCTGCTTCCGCGTCGCCCTGCCCGGCCCGCACGCCATGCTCAGCGGCTGACAGGTGAGAATCGCTCCGCCAGCGCGCGACCGGCGCCGGTAAATTGGCGCATGCCCCGGTTCCTACGCTATCTTCCCCGCACATGAACGAAACCCGAAGCGCCCTGGTCGTCGACGACGAGCGCGACATCCGCGAGTTGCTGGTCCTGACCCTGGGCCGGATGGGGCTGCGCATCAGCACCGCCGCCAACCTCGCCGAAGCGCGCGAACTGCTGGCGAGCAATCCCTACGATCTGTGCATCACCGACATGCGCCTGCCCGACGGCAACGGCATCGAACTGGTCAGCGAGATCGCCAAACACTACCCGCGCACGCCGGTGGCGATGATCACCGCCTTCGGCAGCATGGACCTGGCGGTGGAGGCGCTGAAGGCCGGCGCCTTCGACTTCGTCAGCAAGCCGGTGGACATCCAGGTGCTGCGCGGCCTGGTCAAGCATGCACTGGAACTCAACAGCGAGAGCCGCGCCGCGCCGCCACAGCCGGCCCCGGAACAGGCCAGCCGCCTGCTCGGCGCCTCGGCGGCGATGGACGCCCTGCGCAGCACCATCGCCAAGGTCGCGCGCAACCAGGCGCCGGTCTACATCCTCGGCGAATCCGGCGTGGGCAAGGAACTGGTCGCGCGCACCATCCACGAACAGGGCGCCCGCTCCGCCGGCCCCTTCGTTCCGGTGAACTGCGGCGCGATCCCGGCCGAACTAATGGAAAGCGAGTTCTTCGGCCACAAGAAGGGCAGCTTCACCGGCGCCCATGCCGACCAGGCCGGCCTGTTCCAGGCTGCGCACGGCGGCACCCTGTTCCTCGACGAGGTTGCCGAACTGCCGCTGCCGATGCAGGTCAAGCTACTGCGGGCGATCCAGGAAAAATCGGTGCGCCCGGTCGGCGCCGCCACCGAGGTGCCGGTGGACGTGCGCATCCTCTCGGCCACCCACAAGGACCTGGCCGACCTGGTCGCCGAGGGCCGCTTCCGCCACGACCTGTACTACCGCATCAACGTGATCGAACTGCGCGTGCCGCCGCTGCGCGAGCGCGGCGGCGACCTGCCGCAACTGGCCGCGGCGATCCTGGCGCGGCTGGCCAAGAGCCACGGCCGCCCCACCCCGCTGCTGTCGCCCTCCGCCCTGGACGCCCTGAGCAGCTACGCCTTCCCCGGCAACGTGCGCGAACTGGAAAACATCCTCGAGCGCGCCCTGGCAATGGCCGAGGACGACCAGATCAGCGCCACCGACCTGCGCCTGCCGCAACCCGGCAACCACGCCCGCAGCGCCGCCGAAGCCGCCCCGGCCCTGCCGCGCGGCGTGGTCGACATCGACCCCAGCTCCTCCGCCCTGCCGTCCTACATCGAGCAACTCGAACGCGCCGCGATCCAGAAGGCGCTGGAAGAGAACCGCTGGAACAAGACCCGCACCGCCGCGCAGTTGGGTATCACCTTTCGCGCGTTGCGCTACAAGCTGAAGAAGCTGGGGATGGAGTAGTGAAGCCGGGAATGGGGAATCGGGAGTGGGGAATGGGAAAAGCCGCTCTTCCGGCTACCCCTGCCCTTCGCCCGAGGGAGTGATCCGACCAGGCGGGTAATAATGCGATTGGGCGCAGCCGGCATCGTGCGCCCTGCGCTACAAGAGGCCTGGGAATAAGACTTGGAATACCAGCAGGCCACCAGGGATGGGAAACCCCGCTTTTCCGATTCCCCACTCCCAATTCCCTATTCCCAGCTCCTCAATCCTTCGTCACCCGATTGATCTCGGCCAGGCTGGTGATGCCGTTGCGGGCCTTGAGCAGGGCCGACTGGCGCAGGTCCTTGACCCCGATCTTCTGCGCGGCGCTGGCGATGTCCATGGCGTTGCCGCCCTGCAGCACGATCGCCGCGATCTCGTCGTTCATCGGCATCACCTGGTAGATGCCGGTGCGGCCTTTGTAGCCCTCGGTGCACTCGTCGCAGCCGACCGCCTCGTACAGTTGGACGCCGGCGGCGATCTCCGCCTCGGTGAAGCCTTCGGCCAGCAAGGCCTTTTCCGGCAACTGGACCGGGCGCTTGCAGTTGTTGCAAAGGCGCCGCGCCAGGCGCTGGGCGATGACCAGGGTCACCGAACTGGTGATGTTGTAGGGCGCGATGCCCATGTTCATCAGGCGCGCGATGGTCTGCGGCGCGTCGTTGGTGTGCAGGGTGGACAGCACCATGTGGCCGGTCTGCGCGGCCTTGATCGCGATCTCGGCGGTCTCCAGGTCGCGGATTTCGCCAACCATGATGATGTCCGGATCCTGGCGCAGGAACGAGCGCAGCGCCGCCGCGAAGGTCATGCCGCGCTTGTTGTTCTGCTGCACCTGGTTGACGCCGGGCAGGCGGATTTCGACCGGGTCCTCGGCGGTGGAGATGTTGCGGGTGTCGTCGTTGAGGATGCCCAGCGCGGTGTACAGCGACACCGTCTTGCCCGAGCCGGTGGGGCCGGTAACCAGGACCATGCCGTACGGCTTGTGGATCGCATCCAGGAACAGCTTCTGCTGCTCGGGCTCGTAGCCGAGCTTGTCGATGCCCAGCTTGGCCGCGCTGCCGTCGAGGATACGCAGCACGATCTTCTCGCCGAACAGCGTCGGCAGGGTGCTGACGCGGAAGTCGATCTGCTTGTTCTTGGACAGGTTGAGCTTGATGCGGCCGTCCTGCGGGACCCGCTTCTCAGCGATGTCCAGCTGCGCCATCACCTTCAGGCGCGCGGCGATGCGCTGGTTGAGCTTGACCGGCGCCTTGGCCACGCTCTTGAGCAGGCCGTCGATGCGCAGGCGCACCCGGTAGTCGTCCTCGTAGGGCTCGAAGTGGATGTCGGAGGCGCCGCGGCGGATCGCATCGACCAGCACCTTGTTCACGAACTTCACGACCGGCGTGTCTTCGCCCTTGGCGTCGATGCCGGTGTCGCCACTGCCGCCCATGTCCTCGTCGCCGCCGCCGACATCGAGGTTGTCCATGCCCTCGTCGTCGCCCAAGGCGCTGCCGAGGGAATCGTTACTGGCCTGCCACTGCTCCAGGGTGCGGCGGATCTGGTCCTCGTCGACCAGGATCGGCTCCACCGTCAGGTTGGTGTGGAACTTGATGTCGTCCAGCGCCCGGGTCTGGGTCGGATTGCTGATGCCGACGAACAGGCGCGTGCCGCGCTTGAACAACGGCAGCACCTGGTACTTCTGCAGCAGCTCCTCGCTGACCAGCTTCATCGCGTTCTGGCTGGCGTCGAAGACCGAGACATCCATCAACGGCATGCCGAACTCCACCGCATTGGCGGCAGCCAGCTGCGCGGCGGTGACCAGCTTCTTCTCGGAGAACCACTGCGGCAGCGGCACCTTGGCCTCGGCCGCCTGCGCCATGGCGGTTCGCGCCGCAGCCTCGTCCAGCGCACCGTCCTGCACAAGGCGGCGGGCGATGCCGGTGATGCCGACAAGGTTGGCTGCAAGAGCATTCATAGCTGGAAAGCCTCATTTCACGCAAGGTGGCTCATCTTAGGGAGTAAGAGACTGTATCCCCGCATCTGCAGTAGCGTCTTCGACTGATCCACAAATGACAAGCCCGCCATCAGGCGGGCTTGTCTGCACAGTGCAACGGCTTCAGAGAGAAGGCCGTAGCATGGTGATGGATCAAGCGCCCGTGCAGGCGCTGGGCACGTACTTCTTGAGCGCGGTGGTCTGGCAATCCCAGCTCAGCGAACCGCCATTGTCGGTAGCGGTGAGCTTTACGGTCTTGTTTGCGAGGTTGGCATTGAGGCCAGTGGCCTTGAACGTCGCGGTGATGGTGCAAGCCGGCTTCGTGCCGCCGAGAGCAACCTGAGCGGTGTACTTGCCGGTATAGGCAGTCGCCGCCTCAAAACCATTCTGGGCATTGGCAGGGCAGTCACCCTGACTGGCGTAATACTCGGCCACCTGGGTCTTGAGGCCGTCGGTCAGCGTCATGGCTTCGGAGAACTGTGCACGCGCCAGATAGTTCTGATACTGCGGAATGGCGATAGCGGCGAGGATGGCGATGATCGCGACCACGATCATCAGTTCGATCAGGGTAAAGCCCTGTTGCTTCTTCATAATAGCCCCTAGAGATGGTGTAGACGGATTGAAGGTGGTGGACACTCGCCCGCGGATGCGACTCCCCGAGCGCCGCGGCAAAGCGCCACGTGCGGGGTGAGCGAAGCAGATAGCGTGCCAACTTCCTGCGCCTGCCTGATGCTCCCCCCTGTGCCCATCATGCCGCAGCGCTGCGAACAGGAGACAAGCAAATTGGTGATTTGCGACAGGCTGAGCCATCTGCCCATTTACGACAAAAATTGACCCCCAGCGTCACATGCACAGGTCGGGTGCTGCGCCAAGGAGTTCTGCACGGGTGTCAGACGCCCAGGAAACCGATACCATGCCAATCATGTCCGCCCGGGGATGGCTGGACGGGGAGACCACCGCAATGTCCGCAACGCGCAGCGCAGTCAAGAAAGAGCCGGTCGCACGCAGCACCAGTCAACAGATGCCCTTCGTCTGGGAGGGCACGGACAAGCGCGGCATCAAGATGAAGGGCGAGCAGATCGCCAAGAACGCCAACCTGTTGCGTGCAGAACTGCGCCGACAGGGCATTACCCCGTCGGTGGTCAAACCCAAGCCCAAGCCATTGTTCGGCGCGACTGGAAAGAAGGTCAGCCCCAAGGATATCGCCTTCTTCAGCCGCCAGATGGCAACGATGATGAAGTCCGGCGTGCCCATCGTGGGATCGCTGGAGATCATCGCCAGCGGGCACAAGAACCCGCGCATGAAGAAGATGGTCGACCAGATCCGCACCGACATCGAGGGCGGCTCCTCGCTCTACGAGGCGATCAGTCGACATCCGGTGCAGTTCGACGAACTTTACCGCAACCTCGTCAAGGCCGGCGAAGGCGCCGGCGTACTGGAAACCGTGCTCGAAACGGTAGCGACCTATAAGGAAAACATCGAAGCACTGAAAGGCAAGATCAAGAAAGCTTTGTTCTACCCCGCCATGGTCATGGCTGTCGCCCTGATCGTCAGCTCGATCCTGCTGGTCTGGGTGGTGCCGCAGTTCGAGGACGTGTTCAAGGGCTTCGGCGCGGAACTGCCGGCCTTTACTCAGATGATCGTGGCCGCCTCGCGTTTCATGGTCGCGTCTTGGTGGCTTCTGCTTTTGATCGTACTCGGCGCCGTCGGCGGCTTTACCTTCGCCTACAAGCGCTCACCAGCGATGCAGCATGGCATGGACCGCCTGATCCTGAAGGTACCAGTCATTGGCCAGATCATGCACAACAGCTCGGTGGCGCGCTTCGCGCGCACGCTGGCGGTGACGTTCCGCGCTGGCGTGCCTCTGGTTGAGGCTCTGGATATCGTCGCCGGCGCGACCGGCAGCAGCGTCTACGAAAAAGCGGTGTTACGCATGCGCGACGACGTTGCAGTTGGCTATCCGGTGAATATGGCGATGAAGCAGACCAATCTGTTTCCTCACATGGTCATTCAGATGACCGCGATTGGCGAAGAAGCCGGCGCACTGGACGCGATGTTGTTCAAGGTGGCTGAGTACTTCGAGCAGGAGGTCAACAACGCGGTCGACGCCCTGAGTAGCCTGATGGAGCCCATGATCATGGTGTTCATCGGCACCATTGTCGGCGGCATCGTCATCGGCATGTACCTGCCGATCTTCAAGCTGGCCTCCGTGGTCTAATAACGCATGGCATTTCTCGATCAACACCCCGGCCTCGGCTTCCCGGCCGCGGCCGGGCTCGGCTTGCTGGTGGGCAGCTTCCTCAACGTGGTCATCCTGCGCATGCCCAAGCGCATGGAATGGCAGTGGAAGCGCGATTCGCGCGAGATCCTGGAGCTGCCGGACATCTACGATCCGCCGCCGCCCGGCATCGTGGTGGAGCCGTCGCACTGCCCGCACTGCAAGCACAAGCTGGCCTGGTTCGAAAACATCCCGCTGTTCAGCTGGCTGGCGCTGCGCGGCAAGTGCCGCTACTGCCATGCGCCGATCTCGCCGCAGTACCCGCTGGTGGAACTGCTCACCAGCCTGCTGGTGGTCGCCAGCGTGTGGCGCTTCGGTTTCGGCTGGCAGGGCTTCGGCGCGATCGTGTTCAGCTGTTTCCTGGTGGCATTATCCGGCATCGACCTGCGCACGCGCCTGCTGCCGGACCAGTTGACCCTGCCGCTGATGTGGCTCGGCCTGATCGGCAGCATGGACAACCTGTACATGCCGGCCAAACCCGCCCTGCTCGGCGCCGCGGTCGGCTACTTCTCGCTGTGGTCGGTGTGGTGGCTGTTCAAGCAGATCACCGGCAAGGAGGGCATGGGCCATGGCGATTTCAAGCTGCTGGCCGCGATCGGCGCCTGGTGCGGCCTGAAGGGCATCCTGCCGACCATCCTGATCTCCTCCCTGGTCGGTGCGATCCTGGGTTCGCTGTGGCTGGCGGCCAAGGGCCGCGACCGCGCCACGCCGATCCCGTTCGGCCCCTATCTGGCGATCGCCGGCTGGATCACCTTCTTCTGGGGCACGGAGATCGTGGAGACCTACATGCGCTGGTCGGGACTGCGCTGACGGAGCCCAAGGCTTGACTGATTTCGTCGTCGGCCTGACCGGAGGCGTGGCCTCCGGCAAGAGCGAACTGAGCCGCCGCTTCGAGGCCAAGGGCATCGTCGTCGCCGATGCCGACCTCGCCGCGCGTGCGGTGGTCGCGCCCGGCCACCCCGCCCTGGCACAGATCGTGGCGCGGTTCGGGCCGCAGATCCTGCAGGACGATGGGCAACTCGATCGCGCAGCCCTGCGCCAGCGGATCTTCGAGGACGCAACGGCACGCCGCGACCTGGAAGCGATCACCCACCCGGCTATTCGCCGGTTGCTGCAGGAACAGTGCCGCGCGGCCGCCGGACCCTACGCGATCGCCGCCATCCCGTTGTTGACCGAGGTCGGTGCGCGCGCGCGCTATCCCTGGCTCGACCGGATCCTGGTGATCGACGCCCCCGAGGCGCTGCAACACGCCCGCCTGATGCAACGCGACGGCATCACCGCCGACCTGGCGCAGCGCATGCTGGCGGCCCAGGCCACCCGCGCCGAGCGCCTGGCCATTGCCGACGACGTGGTGGTCAACGACGGCGCCGCAACGGCACTGCAGGAAGCGGTGGAGAAGCTGGACGAGCAGTACCGTGCGCTGGCTGCGGCCAAGGCGTCAGCGTCTTTGTAGGTAGTCGCCCTTGTTCCCACTGGGATCAGCCGCGATCATCTTCACCGGGAATGCCCGGTCGCGGCTGAAGCCGCTCCTACGCGATGGACGAAGCCTCGTCGCCAGCCTCAGGCCGGCTTGAACCACAGTGTCGCCACCACGCCCTTGGTGGCGCCCGGACGCACGTTGACCTGCCAGCCATAGAGATCGCAGAGGCGGCTGACGATGGACAGACCGATGCCGCCGCCCTGCGAATGGCCCGCGTGGGTGCCGCGGTAGCCGCGCTGGAACAGCTTGGCCGCGTCCTCCTCGCTCAGACCCGGGCCGGAATCGATCACCTGCACCGCGTCGCTCAGCACGCGCACCACCACCTGCCCTTCCTGGGTGTACTTGACCGCATTGCCGATCAGATTGCCCAGCGCCACCGACAGCGCCGCTTCCGGTGCATCGATGGTGAGGTTGCGCTCGCCTTCCAGCAGCAAGTGCAGCGGCTTGCCGCCCAGTTGCGCGCGATGCGACTCGATCAACTGCTCGGCCACCTTGGCGACGTTGCTGTGTCCCTGCCCGCGCTCGTTGCGCGACAGCAGCAGCAGCGACCCGATCAAGTCGCTGCACTGCTGTTCGGCGCGCTGGATGCGCTGCAGGCGCTGCAGCACTTTCTCGTCGAGATTGGGCCGGGTCAGCAGCAGCTCGGTGGCGCCGCGGATCACCGCCAGCGGCGTGCGCAGTTCATGGCTGACGTCGGCATTGAACTCGCGGTCGCGCTGCACGACTTCGGTCAGGCGCGCCGAATAGTCGTCCAGCGCCTCGGCCAGCTGGCCGACCTCGTCGTCGGGGAAGTGCGGCGCCAGCGGCTTGGGGTCGCTGCTGCCGCGATAGGCGCGCAGGCGTGCGGCCAGGTCCGACACCGGCCGCATCACCCGCGACGCCGACCACCAGCCGATCACCAGCGACAACGCGCTGAACACCAGCACCGACAGGATCAGGGTTCGCTTGAGCTGCACCTCGCCCTGCATGGTCTGGGTCATGTCATAGGCGAGGAAGAACCAGACGTTCGGGGTCTTGCGCACCGCCACCTTGTAGGAGAACGGCTTGCCGGTTTCGTCGCGACCGGACACGTTGTGGATGCCGTCGGAGAAGTTGTACCACTCCGGCTGCTCGCGCCGCAGTGCCTCGAAGCGGTCGCTCTTGACCACCCGGCCGACCATCTGCTGCACCGGCAGATCCGGGTTCTTCGACGGATCGGAGAAGAACCGGTGCGAGTATTCGTCGATGTTGCGGTTCAGCACCACCTCGACCAGTTGGTTCTCCACGCGTGCCCGCGCCCAGTTGGTGGCGAACGCGAACAGTGCGGTCAGGCCGAAGCCTAACAGCACGAACGAGAGGATGATGCGGCTGCGGAGGCGGCGGCGGTAGCGTCCGCGCCGCCGCACCACACGCGGCAACGCAGGCGCTTCAGGCATCGGGTGCGGCGATGCGGTAGCCGATGCCGTGGCGGGTCTGGATCATCGGCACGTCGAATGGCTTGTCCACCACCGCGCGCAGGCCATGGATATGCACGCGCAGGGAATCGGAATCGGGCAGTTCCTCGCCCCAGACGCGGGTTTCCAGTTCCTGCCGGGTCACCACCGCCGGCGCGGCTTCCATCAGCGCCTGCAGGATCTTCAGCGCGGTGGGATTGAGCTGCAGCAGCTTGCCCTGGCGACGCACTTCCAGCGTGTCCAGGTTGTATTCCAGATCGCCGGTCTCCAGCACCCGGGTGTGCACGCCCTTGCCGCGGCGCGACAGCGCGTTGAGCCGCACTTCCACTTCCTGCAGCGCGAACGGCTTGATCAGGTAGTCGTCGGCGCCGGAATCGAAGCCGGCGAGCTTGTTGTCCAGCGAATCGCGCGCCGTGAGCATCAGTACCGGCGTCTGCTTGCGCGCTTCGTTGCGCAGCTTGCGGCAGACCTCGATGCCGTCCATGCCGGGCAGATTGAGATCGAGCACGATCGCATCGAACTCGTGCACCACCGCCAGGTGCAGACCGGTGACGCCATCGGCGGCGAAATCGACGGTATGACCGCGATCCTCGAGGTAGTCGCCGAGATTGGCAGCGATGTCGCTGTTGTCTTCGATCACTAGAATTCGCACCAACATGTACCCCGTCAGTCGTACTACGTATCAGTAGAGTGCGCCGCGGATGCCGCGCCTCCTCGTCGTCCACGGCGGCACGCCGCCATGATATTTGCAATGCGTTCCGATGGATGCCCAGGCGAACTTTCGCCCTCGCGATCCACCTGACGATTCACTGCCTTGGACAGCGCGTCGCCGCTATCAGTTCTCGCTCCAGCCGATCCGCTCGCGAGCTACGGCGCTCGCAAACGGCGCGGCCTGCCATTCGTTCTTCGGCAACGCCTGCGCCAAGCCAGGCTCGCCTCCTTCTTGAACACGTTCACCCGAGTCAGCTCGCTGCCGAATTGTACTGAGTTGCCGTGCGAACACTTTCTTCACGTTCATGGGCGCCTCACCTTGGCGCCGTGACCGATCCGGGCTCCTGCATTCCGCAGTTCCCCATTGCGTCGCAATGTAGCCGCCGCGCAAACATGCCCGCAAGCGCGACCCCGGCACCGGCCGGGGTCTGCGATCGCCAACAAATCGCCCAAGAAAAAGACCCAGGCAGCGGGAGCTGCCTGGGCCGAAAGTTTTTCTATCCCGATTACCGTTCCTGCTGAGGAGGGCAGAGCTGCGGTCCGGGGAAGCTTACGCAGGGCGGAATTAAACCGGTGTTAAGCCAGAACGAACGGCCAGTAATGCGACTAAGCCCCTGATTTCTTTCGTTTCAGACAAGCTTCGAGGTGCTCGATGACCTTGCCGGCGATATCCAGTCCGCAGACCGTCTCGATGCCTTCTAGGCCCGGGGTGGAGTTGACCTCCAGCACCAGTGGCCCGCGCTTGGAGCGAATCAGATCGACGCCGGCCACGCCCAGGCCCAACGCCTTGGCCGAGCGTACCGCGACCTCCTGCTCGCCACGGCTGGCCGCGGTCTTCTCGGCGGTGCCGCCCAGATGCAGGTTGGAGCGGAAGTCGCCCTCCGGCGCGGTGCGGCGCATCGCCGCCACCACCTGGTTGCCGACCACGAAGCAGCGCAGGTCGGCGCCCTCGGCCTCGCCGATGAACTCCTGCACCAGGAAATTGGCATACAGCCCGCGCAGCGCCTCGACCACGCCGCGCGAGGCGCTGGCCTTCTCGGTCAGGATCACCCCGGTGCCCTGGGTGCCCTCGTTCAACTTCACCACATGCGGCGGCGGGCCGAGCATGGACAGCAGATCGCCGGTGTCGTCCGGGTTGTCGCCAAACACGGTCATCGGCATGTCGATGCCCTTGGCCGCCAGCAGTTGGTGCGCGCGCAGCTTGTCGCGGGCGCGCAGGATCGCGTCGGACGGGTTGGGCGTGCAGACGCCCATCATCTCCAGTTGCCGCAGCACCGCGGTGCCGTAGCGGGTCACCGAATTGCCGATGCGCGGGATCACCGCGTCGTAGCCGGTGATCGGCTTGCCCTTGTAATGCATGGTGAAAGCGCCGGCGGCGATGCGCATGTAGCAGCGCAGCGGGTCGAGCACGCGCACCGTGTGCCCGCGTTCGCGGCCGGCCTCGACCAGGCGCCGGGTCGAGTACAGCTTGGTATTGCGGGACAGGATGGCGAGCTTCATCGAAGGCGGCGGCGGTGGCTGGCCCGGCATCATACGTCGCGCCACCGGCGCCGCGATGCCGCGCGTCGCCGCCGCCCGCGCGGCAAGGCCGGGATCGGCGGTGATCGCCATCACCCACGTTCCGCGTGCTGTCCCACAGCCGACATCGGACCGCCCCGAAACGTTCACAAAACCGTTGCATCGTGGCGGGCGGGCCGCGTACCGGCCCGGTGCCGGCTGCCCGCGCCCCGCGCGGCAGGACCGGAACGTCTCCCCCTCTTGATTGGTGACTTTCGATGACCCCCACTTCCAGATCCTTGCGCCCGCACGCGCTGGTGCTCGCCATCGTGTCCGCCCTGCCGGCCTTCGCCGCGCTGGCCGAGACCGCGCCGGCCGCCGCCACCGCAACCGCCGATGCGGCGGCCAGCGCGAGCGGCAACGATGCCACCATGCTCGACGCGATCACCGTCGTGTCCAGCGGCACCACCCGCCAGGTGCAGCGCATCACCCGTGAGGACATCGGAATCGCCGCCCCCGGCACCAGCGCGCTGAAGGTCCTGGACAAGCTGCCCGGCGTGCAGTTCCAGTCGGCCGACCCGTTCGGCGCCTACGAATGGTCCACCGCGATCAGCCTGCACGGGTTCGACCAGAGCCGCCTCGGCTTCACCCTGGACGGCGTGCCGCTGGGCAACATGAGCTACGGCGTCACCGATGGCCTGCAGGTGACCCGCGCGATCATTTCCGAGAACGTGGCCTCGGTGGAGCTGGCGCAGGGCGCCGGCGGCCTGGGCACGCCGTCGAGCAGCAACCTCGGCGGCACCGTGCGCTACTACTCGGCCGATCCGGATGCCGACGCCGGCTTCCGCTTCAGCCAGACCCTCGGCTCCGACAGCACCCGCCGCACTTACCTGCGCGGCGACACCGGCGACATCCACGGCTTCTCGCTGTACACCTCGCTGGTGCATGGCGAAATGGACAAGTGGAAGGGCTACGGCAACAACGAGTACAACCAGGCCAACGCCAAGGCGCTGTACCAGTGGGGCGACGGCAACCGGGTCAGCCTGTACCTGGACAGCTCGCACCGCAAGGAATACGACATCATGGACCTGTCGCTGACCTCGCAGCGGGTCCTCGGCTGGGATTGGGACTACCTGATGCCGGACTGGAACAGCGCGGTGCAGATCGCCAACGCGCTCAACGGCAAGGGCAGCTACCCGGCCAGCCTCAACGGCCTGCCGGCCGACTACGACAAGGCCGACGCGTCCTACTACTCCGGCGCCGGCCTGCGCCGCGACAACCTGGCCGCGCTCAGCGGCACGTTCAACCTCGGCGGCAGCGCCACGCTGAACCTGACCGGCTACTACCACGACAACAACGGCGAAGGCCAGTGGACCACGCCGTACGTCGCGTCCTCGCCCAGCGTGCCGCTGTCGATGCGCACCACCGACTACCGCCTCAACCGCCATGGCGTCACCGGCTCGCTGAACTTCACCGTGGCAGGCAACGAGATCGAGATCGGCGGCTGGTACCAGAACGCCAAGACCGTGCAGGAGCGCAACTACTTCCTGCTCGACGGCCCGTTCACCGATCTGTACTACTTCAACAAGAACGGCACCCTGTTCGCGCGCGGCTTCGCCCAGCACTACGATACCGACACGACCATGGTCTACGCGCAGGACACGCTGCGCCTGATGGACGAGCGCCTGACCCTGAACTTCGGCGCCAAGAAGCTGATCGTCGACACCACCGCGCAGTCGCAGGTGCCGTCCGCGTCCAATGCCGCCGGCGAGATCAAGGCCGATTCGGACCTGCTGCCGCAGGTCGGCATCAACTACAAGATCGACGATCACCAGGAGGTCTACGCCTCCTACAACAAGAACATGGCCGGCTTCGGCTTCACCCCGTTCCAGGAATCGCAGGCCGCGTTCAATGCGATCAAGGGCTCGCTGGAGCCGGAGACCGCGCAGACCTACGAACTGGGTTACCGCGTGCGCGGCGCCGGCGTGGAAGCGTCGCTGGCGCTGTACCACACCACCTTCGACGACCGCCTGCTGGTGACCTCGCCGTGCAGCGCGATCCAGACCTGCTCGGCCACGCTCAACAACGTCGGTTCGGTGCGTAGCCAGGGTGCCGACCTGGCGGTGATCTGGCGTCCGATCGAACAGCTGCGCTGGCTGAACTCGCTGTCCTATGACGACTCGACCTACCAGGACGACTACCTCAACGGCGGCGTGGTGGCGACCTCCGGCAAGCGCGTGGTCGGCATCCCCGAGTGGATGTTCTCCAGCAGCCTGGCCTACGAAAACGCCGGCTGGCACGCCTCGCTGGACGGCAAGTACACCGGCCGCCGCTACATCAGCTACCTCAACGACTCGTCGGTGCCAAGCTACTGGCGCTTCGACCTCAGCGCCGGCTACGACTTCGGCCAGGTCGGC
Source organism: Xanthomonas sp. SHU 308 (assembly GCF_000364645.1). Lineage (NCBI taxonomy): Bacteria > Pseudomonadati > Pseudomonadota > Gammaproteobacteria > Lysobacterales > Lysobacteraceae > Xanthomonas > Xanthomonas sp. SHU 308. Next base: position 18,901 of record NZ_AQOK01000058.1, read on the forward strand.
ATGTTCCAGAACCTGGGCCTGAGCGCGAACGTCACCAACCTGTTCGACAAGCGCTATTTCGCCACCGTCGGCACCAACGGCTACGTCGTCTCCGACCCCAACGGCTACAACCAGACGCTGATGGCCGGTGCGCCGCGCCAGTTCTTCGTCACCTTCAGCGGCAAGTTCTGAGCCGACGCGACACTGCCAGGGAAGGCATCACGCGCCGCCGCTGCTCTTGCAGCGGCGGCGTTTGCGTTTTGGGCGAACATACAGGCGCGGGGATGGCCATGCAGCATTGGCCGTCGTTTCAGAATCGCATGCGCTCGAAAGGATCGCGACTGAATCTGCCGCCACCGCCGGCGCATCGCCGGGCGTCATGCGCACCTGCTGGCAGCGACGTCGAAGGCCGTCCCCATCCTTGTGGGAGGGACTTCAGTCCCGACTGCAGCAAGGTCAAGGCGCCGACGGCCTCGCTTGGCGAACCCGGATCACAGCGACTCCTGCAGCGGCCACATTACCTATAGGTCCTGCTCCAGCAACATCCGTGCTCAGCCAGAAACCTGGCCACGCATCGGAGCGCCAGTGCAGCCACTACGCGTCGACCGCGCGGCCGATCGCCGGATCGCTCATGCTCGGCCGGCCGGTCTCGATGTGCCCAGCCAGGCGCCGCCGCCACTGCGGCAGAGTCGCGCTGTCGATGGTCAGGTCATACCAGTGGTGCTGCGCCTGCAGCGGCAGACGCAGGACGGTGCGATCACCGGCAGCCAGCGTGATCGCCTGCTCGCTACCATCGCCGCGATATCCGTCGCGCACGCGCAACGCGCAGGGCTGCTCACCGGCATTGACCAGCGTCAGCAGCAAGCATTGCGCGGCAGCATCGTAGTCGGCCTCGGCCTGCAGACCGGCATCGCAGATCCCGTCGCCATGGAACTCGCGCAGGAACCCGTTGGGGCCATGCACGCGAAGCGCGTAGCCGGCATCGGCGGCAGCGCCGCGCCAGGGGCGCGCATCCTGCAGCTCGCTGCCGGCGGCCAGCGTGTAGAACCAGGGCCCGGCCACACCCTCGTCGGCATAGGCATTGAGCGCAACGCCGGCCGCGCCGCGGTTGCGCATGCGCAACACGCGCGCGTCCGCCTGCACCTGCAGCCGCACATCGAAATCGTAGGGCAGCGCGCGCGCCGGGCGCTGCCCTGGCTCCTGCACCGGCAGCGCCTGCTGGGCAGGGCGCTGTGGCGGCGGCAGCGTCGCGGTGGCATCGATGCGGGCGATGTAATCGCGGGTGTCCGGCAAGGCCACAGGCGCCGGATCGTGGCCGACGAAGTCCAGCGTGGAGGTCAGATCGCCGGCAACCGCGCGGCGCCAGGGATTGATGTTCGGCTCCATCACGCCGAAACGCTGCTCCAGGAAGCGCAGCACCGAGGTGTGGTCGAACACCTGCGAGTTCACCCAGCCGCCGCGGCTCCACGGCGACACCACCAGCATCGGCACCCGCGGCCCCAGCCCGACCGGCACGCCGTGATAGTCCTCGCCATGCAGGTCCACGTTGCTGGCGCCCAGCTCCGGCCGGATCGCCGGCAACGCCGGCGGCACGTGGTCGAAGAAGCCGTCGTTCTCGTCGTAGTTGATCAGGAACACCGTCTTCGACCAGACCTCCGGCGAAGCGGCCAGCACCTCCAGCAGCCGCGCGCTCAAGGATTCGCCATAGGCCGGGGTGGCCTCGGGATGCTCGCTGAGCAGGTACGGCGCGACGATCCACGACACCTGCGGCAGCGTGCCGGCGCGCACGTCGCGCTCGAACGCGGCCACCAGGTGTTCGCCGCGCGAGGCCTTGGCGTTGTCGGCGGTGGAGCCAGGCACGATGGCGCGGCCGCGGCGGTACAACGGCGACGCGCGGTCCAGCTTGCGAAAGTTAGCGAAGTACGGATGGCTGTTGTCGCCGTAGTTATCGAACTCCTGATAGACCTGCCAACTGATGCCGGCCTGCTGCAGGCGCTCGGAGTAGGTGCTCCAGGTATAGCCGGGAAAGCGCGGATTGTCGCGCGCCATGTCCGCGGTCCAGTTGCCGTCGTCGCGGTTGTTCACCGCCTGCTCGCCGTCGTTGCCGACGCTCAGGCCGCTGGTGCCGGTGAACATGTACATGCGATTGGGATTGGTCGGGCCGAACAGCGAGGCGTGGTAGCCGTCGCAAAGGGTGAAGGCGTCGGCCAGCGCGTAGTAGAACGGCAGGTCCTCGCGCTGGAAGTGGCCCATGCTCATCGCGCTCTTCTGCGCGATCCAGGCATCGTGGTGCTTCCAGGTCTCGTGCGAGCCCTTCCAGTCGTGGTTGAGATCCTTCATCCACTGCGCGCTGCTGGTCTGGCTGTTGAGCCGGAACGGCAGCACGTAACGATCGCTGCCCTTGCGCTCGGGCTGGTACCAGACCGGCTTGCCGCTGGGCAGCCGCAGCGGCCGCGGATCGCCATAGCCGCGCACCCCGCGCAGACAGCCGAAGTAATGATCGAAGGAGCGGTTCTCCTGCATCAGGATCACCACATGCTGCACGTCCTGCAGCGTGCCGGTGACCCGCGCCGGCGGCACCGCCAGCGCACTGCGGATGACGCCCGGCAACAGCGGCATGGTCGCGCCAGCCCCAAGGGCCATGGACGTGCGGGTGAGAAAACGACGACGGCTGTGATCGACCACGAGAAGCAACACCGGCAACGAGCGAACGCTCAGGCATCGGCCAGCCTAGCGCTGGTCGATGAAGCGGGTTTGACAGTGCGCCGGCGGCTGTCTCGGCTGGCTCGCGACCGCTCAGCGCTGGTTCGACAAGACAATGAGAGAAAGGGGCCATGACCACCCTGATCCTCGCCCGCCATGGGCATGTCGACTGGATTGCACCCGAGCGGTTCCGCGGGCGTGCGGAGTTGCCGCTATCGCAGCTTGGCGAACTGCAGGCCGCAGCCTTGGCGACGCGCGTCGCGCAAAGCTGGACACCGCACGCGATCTACACCAGTCCGCTGTCGCGGTGCGTGCGGACCGGTGCGGCAATCGCGCAAGCGACCGGCGTGCCGACCAGGACCCTGGACGACCTGTCCGACATCGATTACGGCCAGTGGCAGGGACTGACGCACGACGAGGTAGGTGCAGGTTGGCCAGAGATGGCGCGGACCTGGTTCGCCATGCCCGACCTCGCAGTGATCCCAGGAGGCGAAACGCTGGCGGATGTCCTGGTTCGCGCCATGCGGGTTCTACAGCACATCCTTCACCATCACAGCGGCCAGACCGTGGTCCTCGTCAGCCACGACAGCATCAATCGAGTCATCCTCCTGCAATGCCTCGGGCTGCCGCTGGCGCGCTACTGGCGCATCAAGCAAGAGCCGTGCTGCGTGAATGAAATCGCGATCGAGGAAGGCAACTTCACCCTGCATCGCCTCAACGAAACCCATCACACGCTTGGGCTTTGCGCCTAGCACTGTTGTGAGGAGAGTAAAGCAACGCCGCCCAAAACGTTGACGTTACTGGATGATTATTGGGCAGAAGTGGCAGAACTGCAGGCAGCGCCTACCGTAGGTAGCGAAGGGGAAAGAAGCCATCACACCAATGCCTCAGCATCGACACTCTGCTCGCACGAATAGAACCAATAATACGCTCTCTCTAAGCTTTTATAAAGAGAATGAAAACACACTCTCAGGAAAGCAGAGCACGCGCAGCCAAAAGAAAATGCTAAAACTCATGATACAGAATTAAATCCGGACGAGAAAATCCCATCCGGATTTTAGCAAAAATCATTCAATTGGCCTGGGAGAAGGCCGCCGATATTTCGCAAAAGTTCTATAAAGCGACGCAGCACGTTCGTCGGCAGCTACGCCTTCCACTCCGCTCAACCCACGCAAAGCAATATCCGCCGATGCTTTTCCATCGCCCAGAAGATAAGCAAGGCGCAAGTAAGCCGCGCTATCAATAAGATTCTTTTCCTTTATGTCGCTAGCATAAACTTCAGAGATCCCGTAATAAGCATATAGGCTA
>NZ_AQOK01000059.1:0-9536 GCF_000364645.1 Xanthomonas sp. SHU 308
CCCGCCGCCGGCAACGATGCCGCCGCTGCGCCCGCCGAGACGCCGGCCGCGCCCGCGGCCACCAACGCCGATGCCGCTGCACAGCCTGCCGCCACGGAAGGCGACAACGCCGCCGCCAAGCCGGTCGCCGCCAAGACCCCGAACGGTCCGGAGCCGGTCGCCGGCACCGACTACGTCGACATCGCCGGCGGCCAGCCGTTCCAGCCGACCAACGGCAAGATCGAGGTGGCCGAGATCTTCGGCTATGTCTGCCCGGCCTGCGCGCGCTTCCAGCCGCTGATCGGCCCGTGGAAGGCCGGCCTGCCGTCGGACGTGCGCTTCGTCTATGTGCCGGCGATGTTCGGCGGCACCTGGGACGACTACGCCCGCGCGTTCTACGCCGCCGAGGCGCTGGGCGTGCAGGAGAAGACCCACGAGGCGCTGTACAAGGCGATCCACGTCGACGAGACCCTGAAGGGCGAGCGTGGCCGCGACTCGGTGCAGGACATCGCCAACTTCTACGCCAAGTACGGCGTGGACCCGAAGCAGTTCGCCGACACCATGGGCAGCTTCGCGGTGGCCACCAAGACCAACCGCGCCAAGCAGTTCGCCACCCGTAGCGGCATCACCGGCACGCCGTCGCTGATCATCAACGGCAAGTACCTGGTCAAGGGCAAGAGCTACGACGACATGCTGCGCGTGGCCGATCACCTGATCGCGCGCGAGCGCGCGGCGATGGCCAAGTAAGCCGTCCGCCCCGGGCCGCACCGCCGTGACCGCTCCCGCCACCCGCACCCTGCGCGTGCTGACCGCCAACATCCAGGCCGGTTCCAGCACGCGCCGCTACAGCGACTACGTGACCCGCAGCTGGTCGCACGCGCTGCCGGCCGGGCGCAAGCGCAGCAGCCTGGACGCGATCGCGCAGTTGGCCAGCGACCACGACATCGTCGGCCTGCAGGAGGCCGACCCCGGCAGCCTGCGCTCGGGTTTCACCAACCAGACCCACTACCTGGCCGAGCGCGCCGGCTTCAACTACTGGAGCCACCAGCCGAACCGGCGCGTGGGCGGCGTGGCCTCCAGCGCCAACGGCCTGCTCAGCCGGCTGGAGCCGGTGGAAGTGCAGGACCACGCCCTGCCCGGCCGGCTTGGCGGGCGCGGCGTGCTGCTGGCCAAGTTCGGCAACGGCGCCGAAGGCCTGGCGGTGGCGGTGGCGCACCTGTCGCTGGGCGCCAACTCGCGTGCGGCGCAGTTGGCCTTCATCGCCGAGCTGCTGTCCCATCATCCCAACGCGGTGCTGATGGGCGACTTCAACTGCGTCGCCGACCGCCCGGAAATGCAGTTGCTCTACAAACGCACCCGGCTGCAACCGCCGGGCTGCGTGGTGCCGACCTTCCCCAGCTGGCGCCCGCAGCGCGCCATCGACCACATCCTGGTCAGCGACGGCCTGCGCTGCAACGAACAGCGCGCAGTGCCCGCCGCCTTCTCCGACCACCTGGCGGTGGCCACCGAGATCGACGTGCCGCAGCACGTGTTGCGCTGAGGCGCCATCGCGCCACAGTCCGCTCGGCGGCGCGAAACCGTCAGCAGCGGCAGCGCGCCTGCCAAGCCCAACCCGAAGGGTCGCGGTTGCGCGGGGATGGATGACACGCACTAGAACAGCGTCTCCTTGAACGGCAGCATCGCCGCGCCCAGTACCGTGGCATGCGCTTGGACTTCGCCGACCAGCAGTGTGGGATATGGCGAGGCGATGCCACGCCGCGGGGCCGACTCGAACGCAATGCGGGCGATCAGCCTTCGCGCAAGATCGGCAGGCAGGCGCGCACCGAACACGATCACCGGCGGATCGATCAGCGCAATGGTCGCCGCCACCGCCAGCGTCACCGTCGATTGCACGGCATCCAGCCAAGCGTCGATCTGCGGCCACGCCGGGTCGTACTGCTGCAGCATCGCATGCAGGTCCGGCAGCGCGTGACCGTCGGCGACCAGCGCCTCGCGCAGGCTCTCCAGCGTCGGCCGTGCCATGCCGGTGATGGCCGAAATACGGCCCAGTTCGCCAGCATTGCCGTGCGCGCCGCGGCACACGCCGCCGTCGGCGATCACGCCCGCGGCGAATCCGTCGCCGATGTACAGATAGACCAGGTCCGGCGTTCGACGGCCGATCCCATACACCGCCTCCGCCAGAGCCGCGCAATGGGCGTCGTTGTCCATCCAGACCGGCAACTGCAGGCAATCGGCGACGAATCGGTCCAGTTCGACCTCCACCCAGTCCGATGCCAGCGACAGCGGCGGGTTGACGCGCGCGCCCTCGCCGATGCGCGGTCCGGTCATGCTCAGACCAACGCCGAACAGCTGTTGTCGGTCCACAGCAGCGGCCTGTAGCAGTTCCTCCACCATCGCCGGCAACTGCCGACGCACGTCAGCCAACGTGAGCGGGAATGCAGTGAACTGACGCATCCCACGGATCTGCCCGGCGAAGTCGATCAACAGCACCGCGATGCCATCGACCGTCAACGAGACGCCGACGCTGTACGCGTAATCCGGCACCAAACGCACCAGGCGACTCGGCTGGCCGCGCCCGCGACGCGGCGATGGCCCCAGTTGCAGCAGGCCATGCGCGACCAACGGATCGAGGATGCCCTTTGTCCCCGGCACGCTGAGTCCAATGGCGCGGGGCAGATCGGCACGCTCGACCTGTCCCGCGCGGCGGACCAAGTCCAGCAGCATGCGCTCGCTGGTCCCAGCCACGTTGCCGTCGCTGCGGCGGCGGTACTGCGGACGGACAGCGGCGTTGGCGAAGAAGCCGGACACGCGAAGCGACAGCGGGGGCGTTGTCATATTTCTTTTAATTAACCAACTTAATTTAATGCATCTTCGGCCACCACTCTGGGGCCGCCCAAGACTGGATCGTGCCATGCGTCTGCTGCCGCCTCATCCCCTTTGCGTCTTCCGCTCGCCCGACGCCTCCTCTCCGTCCGTTCTGTCGCTGGCACTTCGCCTGGCGCTGGCTGGCGTCCTGCCGTTGGCATCGCCGGCATATGCCGATGCGCTGCAGGCCGACGAGGATGCGAAGACCATGGATGCAGTGCAGGTCCGCACCTCGTTCCAATCGCAGAACACGCGCGCCATCGCCACCAAGCAGGGGGCTTCCACCATCGTGGATTCGATCGCCGCCGACAGCATCGGGCAGTTGCCGGACTTCAACGTCGGCGACGCGCTGCGCCGGGTCGCCGGCGTGAGCACGGTGGAGTACCAGGGCGAACCGCGCTATGTGACCGTGCGCGGCCTCAACGGCAACTACAACAGCATGTTGATCGACGGCTTCGCGTTCGCCAGCAACGATATCGGCAGCCGCCAGGCGCTGATGGACGTGCTGCCGGCCAATTTCGTCGATCGCATCGACGTGGTGAAATCGCTGTTGCCGGAAAACGACGGCGGCGCGATCGGCGGCGTCACCGATCTGGTCACCGAAAGCGGCTTCGAGCGGCCCGATGGATTGCTCACCGCCGCGGCCAAGGGGGGCGTCAACCTCATGGGACAGCGCTACGGCGGGCGCACGCCGGCCGGCGAAAGCGAACTGAAGTGGAGCAAACGCTTCGGTCGCAACGACGAATTCGCGTTCCTGGGCGCGGCCAGCGCCTGGCGCCGCGTGATCTCGGTACCGCAGGAGGAAAACGGAAGCGGCCTGAACTGGTACAACGCCGACGGTACGCGCTCCGCCTTGGCCTATGGCGGCGTCGGCAACGCGGTGCCCAGCGAGCGGCGTTGGTACAACTACGACAACACCCGCGAGCGCCGCGGACTGACCATGCGCCTGGATTGGCAACCGGATGGCCCGCTCAGCGGCCATCTCGCCGGCTATCGCTTCCGTCAGCGCGAGACCTCCGACCGCGACGCCGAGGTCGCGCAGGTGCAGAACAGCGCGCGCCTGGTTCGCACCGGCGCCGACAGCGGAACCCTGGACAATCTCAATCAGCTTGTCGAACTGGGCCAATTGCGCTGGAAACGCGGACTGACCGGGCTCAACGGCGAACTGCTGGCCGAACTGCCGGCGCAGTGGCGCGGCGCACTGCGCGCCAGCACCTCGCGCGCCACGGTGGATAACCCGCAGACCTGGGACCGTTTCCAACAGAACCGCTTGGGCTACGCGTTCGACTGGAGCGACAGCCTGCCTGCGTTCACTGCACTCAACCCGGCGCTGGCCGACGACCCGACGCGCTACGCCAACCTCTATCACCAGCAGGAACGCACCCGCTACGCCGAGCGGGTCAGCGATCTGCAATTGGAATTGCGCCGCAACATGGACGAGGACAGTCGTGGATTGGGCGTGGCATGGGGCCTGCGACAGGTGCGTACGCACATGCGCACGTCCTTCCAGCGCACCACCTGGAGCGGGCTGCCCTACACCCTGGCGGACGTGCTGGGCGATTCGACCTGCGGGCTGGGCTGCAATACGCCGATGCTGACCATCGATCCGGCCCTTGCCGACGCACGCTGGGATGCCGTCGCCGACCAGGCACGTGGCGTGGTGGACACCGCCGCGCAGAACAGCGGCAGCTACGCCGTGGACGAACAGGTGCGCGCCGGCTTCGTCCAGGCGCAATGGCGGGGCGAGCGCTGGCGCCTGGCCGGCGGCGTGCGCTTGGAACAGACCCGTTTCGGCAGCGACGGACTGCAACTGAGCGGATCGACATGGAGCCCGGTCAGTGCCGTGCGTCGCTATCGCAACTGGTTGCCGTCGCTCGCCGGCCAGTGGCAGACCAGCGCCAACGGCACCCTGCGCTTCGGAGTCTCGCGCTCGATCGGGCGCCCGCGCCTGGACCAGATGGCGCTGAACGGCGGCGTGCTGACACTCAGCAGCACGCCGCCCACGCTCAACCAGGGCAACCCGGACCTGCAACCGCGTCGCGCACTGAATCTGGATCTCGGCCACGACTGGACCTTCGACGATGGCGGCAGCCTGCTGTCGATCGCGCTGTTCCACAAGACCATCCACGATGAAATCTTCCGCTACGGCCAGCTGCAGTCCCTCGACGGCCAACAGGTGCTGGTCACGCAGCCCCGCAACGTGGACCGGCCAGTGCGGCTACGCGGCCTCGAACTGAGCGCGATCAAGGAACTCGGGCCCTGGCTGCCCGCGCTGAACGGCCTGTCGGTGAGCACCAATGTCACGCTGCTGGACGTGGACTACCCGGTGGTGCTGGGCGACGGCAGCCGTACGACGCTGTCGGTGCTGCCGCAGCAGCCCAAGCAGCTGTGGAATCTGGCGCTCAACTATGCGCGGGGTCCGCTGAGCGCCTCGCTGGCCTGGAACCATACCGGTGTGTTGTGGGACGACCGTTACCCCAACTACACCAACCAGTTGGAGTTCTATCGCAACCGCTACCAGCAGGCGTTGGACCGCGTCGACCTGAAGCTGGGCTGGCAGGTATCGCCCTCCGTCGCGCTGAGCCTGGACGTGCTGAACCTGACCGGACAGGGCTACGAGTACCGCATCGGCCGCCAGCAGGAATACGTGCAATCGGCCTGGAAGATGGCGCCGACCGTGATGGTCGGCCTCAATGTCAAACTCTGAGGCAAACCGCATGTCATCGTTTTTCGATACCAGCATCAGCCGTCGCCAGTTGCTGGCCGCGGCCGGCGCGACGGTCGTGGCTTCGGCACTGCCGGCGCAGACCATTTCGCCACAGCCGCCGGATGTGGGACGCAAGTTCCTCCGCTCACGGCGCCCGCTGCCGTTCCCCGGCAATACGTTCCTGGGCCATCTGCAACAGCAGGGCGATGGCTACCAGAGCTTCGACCGCGTGCTGGACATCTATCGCGAATTCTCCGAGCACCGCTTCGTCGACAAGTTCGCCTTGCTTCCACCGAGCAGCTATCACGTGACATTGCTGGGCGGTGTCAACGAGATCGACCGCGCTGGTGGGCCATGGCCCAGCGACATGGCGCGCGACGTACCGCTGAGCGACATCCATGCGACGTTCCTGGCACGGCTGCAGCAGCGCGGTGTCGCGCCACTGGGCGCATGCCGGTTCCTGATCGATCCTGCGGCAGCGAAGACCGGCCGCAACGACAATCTGCTGATCCCGTTGCGGCCCGCGGACGCAGCGACCGCGCTGCGGCTGGACGCCGCCCGCCGCAGCCTGATGGCACTCATTCGCCTGCAGCGCCCGGACTACGTCGACTACCGGTTCCACATCTCGTTGGCCTATCTGTGCGACACGCTCGATGAGGTCGAACATGCCGCCTATCGGAAGGCGGTACACGACTGGCTGGCGCGGCTCGCCGCGGCCGGACCGATCACCGTGCCGCGCTTCCACTTCTGCACTCTTCAGGACATGTACGCGTTTCGGACGCTGCAAGAGGTGTGAGGCGCCCAGGCGACGGACGACATCGGCATGCGAAACGCGCGGCGCGGGATACGCGCCGCAACGTCCGTCACACCGCTAGAACTTCAGATCCGCCCGCACATACAGGTAACGCCCACCGGGAATGCCGTAGGTGGAGGCGTCGTAGCCGTTGAGCGAACACGACAGGCAGATCGGCGGGTCCTTGTCGAAGACGTTGTTGACGCCGCCGCTGAGGGTCAGGCCCTTGAGCCAGTCGAAGCGGTAGCCCACCTGCAGGTCGTGGTAGGTGATCGCGTCCAGCGTGTTGGTGCCGGCCACCGGGTTGCTGCACACCGGGAACGCGACCGCATCGCCGCACTGCTCGGTCAGCTCGGAGATGTGCCGCAGCGTCCACGACGCGTTCCAGCGGCCGCGCGACCAGTCCAGGCTCAGGTTACTGGTCCACTCGGGAATCGAGCTGTCCACCACCTCCACGCCCGGGCGCTGCGGCTGCACCTGGCCGGCCGCGCCGGTGGCGACGTAGCGGGTGACGAAGGTGTTCTGCCAGCCGATCTTGAAGCGGCCGGCGGCGGTCTCCGGCGAGTTCCAGAACAGGTCCACGTCCCACCCGTCGGTCTTGATCGAGCCGAGGTTGGTCAGCCGGTTGTTGAAGCCGTTGATGCCGCCGGTGGAGGCGCGGGTGATGCCGTTGCAGTAGGTCGGCGACAGCGTGTCCACGCACAGGTCGAGCTGGGTCTGCGCGTTGATCGCCTGGATCGCGCCGTCGATGTCGTGGCGGTAGAAGGTCACCTCCACGTCGAAGCGGTCCGACCACGGCACATTGCTGGCGAACCACGGGCTCCACACGAAGCCGGCGCTGAAGCTGCGCGCCTTCTCCGGCTCCAGCGCGCGGTTGCCGCCGGTGGTCACCGAGATCTGCGAGTTGGCCTGCTGGTAGCCGGCCGGCACGCCGAGCGTGGCGCAGTTGCTGGCGCTGCCGCGCGGCGCAGTGCCGCCCAGGCCGATCGAGCACGGGTCGGACAGGGTCAGGTCGGCGCGCGCGGCCGAGCCGTACAGTTCGCCGATGCTGGGCGCGCGGAAGCCTTCGGCATAGCTGGCGCGCAGCACGAAGTCCGGCGCCACCTGCCAGCGCAGACCGTACTTCGGGGTGAACTTGCCGCCGAAGGTGGAGTAGTCGGAATAACGGCCGGCCAGGCTGAGGTCCAGTTTGTCGCCCAGCGGCGAGTCGGCGAAGATCGGCACGCTCAGTTCGAGGTAGGCCTCCTTGACGTCGTAGCTGCCCTGCGTCGGCAGCGACGGCACGCCGTTGTAGTGGCCGATCACGGTCAGCGGATCGGGGCGGTAGAAGCCCTCGTACTTGCGGTATTCCACGCCGGTGGCGAAGGACACCGCGCCGGCCGGCAGCCGGAACAGGTCGCTGCTGAGGTTGGCGGTGAACTGGGTCAGTTCGTTCTGGCTGCGGTCGTGCACCACCGGCTGGATCCAGCGCAGCATGTCCGGGGTGATGCTGCCGGCGCCGCCGAAGATGTTCAGCGGCACGCAGCCGGCCACCGCCGCGCACGCCGCCGGATCGCCCAGCGCCAGGTTGATGTTGTAGATGTTGTAGCTGCCGTAGTTGGTCTGCTCGGCCTTGTTCTTGCTGTAGGCGCCGTTGACGTCCCAGAACCAGGTGCGGTCGGCGCCCTCGAAGCTGCCGATGAAGCCGGTGCCGACATACTGGGTGTCCACGCGCTGCTCGAACACGCGCGCACCGCCTTCCACCGGGCGGCGCCCGATCATGATCAGGTTGCTGCCCGAATCCAGCGCGAAGCCGAACGGGTTGTAAGGGTTGGCGGCGGAGATGACGATGTTGTCGGCCAGCGGATTGCCGGTGCCGGCGTCGGGCCCGAGGAAGATCGGTTCCGGCGCGGCCTGGTTGGTCGACTCGCGGCGGTTGCCGAGCAGCTTCAGGTACCACTGCACGTCGTCGTTGAAGAAGAAGCGGAACTGGCCGAACACGCCCTTGCGCTCCGACGGGGTCAGCAGCAGGTTGGACGCGGCGAAGTTGTAGCGGTCGGCGGTGGTGAAGCAGTGGTAGTCGTCGCTACGGGTGCAGCCGCCGGTGCCGTCGTAACGCGGCGTGCGCGCACCGCTGTTCGGGGTCAGGTTCTGCTCGGCGCCGGTGTTGGGGTCGACGAAGATGAAACGCCCGTCCGGGGTGGCCGAACTGCCGAAGCTCAGGCCGGTGCCGGGAATCGGATACAGCGACTGCGCGCGGTCGCGCGCGTAGATCGGATCCTGCTTGGTGTAGCTGGCGCCGAGGAACAGGCTGGTGCGCTCGGTGCTGTGGCCCCAGGCCAGATCCACGCCCTTGCTGGCGCCGTCGCCCTTGTCGTACTCGCCGTAGTTCAGGGTGACCTGGCCGCCTTCGAAATTGCGCCGGGTGATGATGTTGACCACGCCGGCGATGGCATCGGAGCCGTACAGCGAGGAGGCGCCGTCCTCCAGCACCTCGACGCGCTCGACGATGGCCAGCGGGATGGTGTTGAGATCGGTGGCCGCGCCCACGCCCGAGGCCGAGGACTCGTTGACCCAGCGCATGCCGTCGACCAGCACCAGCACGCGCTTGGCGCCCAGGTGGCGCAGATCCACCTGCGCCGAACCGGCACCGACGCCGCTGCCGTCCGGCGGGAAGCCGAAATTGCCGGAGGAGTTGAACTTGGCGTTCAAGGCCGAGCCGGAGGCGGTGAGTTCCTGCAGCACATCGCCGATGGAGGTCAGGCCGGTGCGTTCGATGTCGGCGCGGCTCAGGGTCTGCACCGGCACCTGGCCCTCGACTTCGGCACGGCGGATGCGGGTGCCGGTGACCTGCACGCTGTCCAGCGTGGTGGCCGTGCCGGGGGCGGCCGGGGGCGTCTGTTGCTGGGCGCCGGCGATGGCGGGGACGCCGCCGAGCAAGACCATGGATACCGCGAAGACCAAAGGATGGCGGTGCAGGAAATTCATCCGTCTCTCTCTCCAGAAAGGATGTGGGTCGGCCGCTGCGACCCCCTGCACCGCGACGGCATGGAATTCTTTGTAAACAAATCGTAAACGCCGTGCAAGCATCCGGCAGGCAAAGCGCGGGCCATCGCGACGACTGGTCGATCTGGTAGACACGAGGGGTGCGAGATGTGGTCAAACGGCGACCTGCCAAGCCCCTCTCCCACCGGGAGAGGGGTTGGGGTGAGG
>NZ_AQOK01000060.1:0-17319 GCF_000364645.1 Xanthomonas sp. SHU 308
TGCGGTGCGCGAAGGCGCGGGTGGTGGTGGCGACGAAGGTCAGCGTGGCCGCGAATGCGGCGATGTGCGGCGCCATCACGCGACCTCCGCGAACAGCGCGCGCGGATCGCTGACCTGGCCGTTCACCGCGGCCCAGGCCGCGGTCAGCGGCGAGGCGAGCAGGGTGCGCGAACCCGGGCCCTGGCGGCCCTCGAAATTGCGGTTGCTGGTGCTCACCGCCAGTTGCCCTGGCGCCACCAGGTCGCCGTTCATGGCGATGCACATCGAGCAGCCGGATTCGCGCCATTCCGCACCGGCCGCGCGCACCACCTCGTGGATGCCCTCGGCCTCGGCCTGGCGCTTGACGATCTCCGAGCCCGGCACCACCAGCATGCGCACGTGCGGCGCCACCTTGCGGCCGCGCAGCACCTGCGCCACTTCGCGCATGTCGCTGAGCCGGCCGTTGGTGCAGGAACCGACGAACACCACGTCCACCGGCGTGCCGATCAGCGCGTGCCCGGCTTCCAGGTGCATGTAGTGCAGGCCCTTCTGCGCCGCCGGATCCTGCGCGGCCGGGATCGGCACGTCCACCGCGATCGCGGTGCCGGGGTGGGTGCCCCAGGTCAGGGTCGGGCGGATGTCGCGCGCGTCGATGCGCACTTCGGCGTCGAAGCGCGCGCCGGGATCGCTGCGCAGCTGCGACCAGCGCTGCACGGCGGCGTCGAAGTCGGCGCCCTTGGGGCCGCGCGGGGTGCTGGCGACCCAGTCGAAGGTGACCTGGTCCGGCGCGATCATGCCGGCGCGCGCGCCGGCCTCGATCGACATGTTGCACAGGGTCATGCGCTGCTCCATGTCCATCGCTTCGATGGTGGAGCCGCGGTATTCCAGCACGTGGCCGGTGCCGCCGTTGACCCCGATCACGCCGATGATGTGCAGGATCACGTCCTTGGCGCCCACGCCCGGCGCCAGCGGCCCGTCGACGGTGATCGCCATGGTCCTGGCCTTGCGCTGCAGCAGGCACTGGGTGGCCAGCACGTGGCCGACTTCGCTGGTGCCGATGCCGAACGCCAGCGCGCCGAACGCGCCATGCGTGGAGGTGTGGCTGTCGCCGCAGACGATGGTCATGCCGGGCTGGGTGAAGCCCTGTTCCGGCGCGATCACGTGGACGATGCCGCGGTTGTCCGAGCCCATGTCGAACAGTTCGATGCCGTAGTCGGCGCAGTTGCGCGCGAGCATGTCCACCTGCGCCTCGGAGGCCGGGGTGTAGTACGGCAGCTTGCCGTCGGCGCCGCGCGGCAGGGTCGGCGTGGAGTGGTCCATCGTCGCCTTGGTGCGGTCGGGCCGGCGCGGCGCCAGGGCGCGCGTCTTGAGTTCGGTGAAGGCCTGCGGCGAGGTCACTTCGTGGATCAGGTGCAGGTCGATGTACAGCACCGCCGGGGCGGCGGCGCTTTCGGGGACGACGACGTGCGCGTCCCACAGCTTGTCGTACAGGGTGCGGGGAGTGGCGGACATTGCGGAACTACCTGGCAGGAAAGCTGGGCGGGGAAGGGGAGCGAAGGCGAGCGTGCACGAGGACGATGACCGCGCTGTGGCCGCTCAGGCCAGCGCGTCGGCCGCGGCCGGCGCGCCCTGGCGCTGGCGCAGCACGCGGTTGGCCACGTCCAGCCAGGCCAGCGCGCTGGCCTCGATGATGTCGCGGCTGGTGCCGGTGCCGTCGTACTCGACCTCGCCGTGGCGCACGCTGAGATTGGCCTCGCCGCGCGCGTCGGCACCGATGCCGACGCTGTGTACCTGGTAGCTGTCCAGCACCAGCTGTACGCCGGTGGCGGCCGACAGTGCGGCGAACAGGGCGTCCACCGGGCCGTCGCCCTCGGCGCGCTCGCTGACCCGCTGGCCGTCCGGATCGGACAGCTCGACCTGCGCGCTGGCGCGCTGGCCACGGTCGCTGACGGTCATCGACGACAGGCGGTAGCCCTGGCTCTCCGGCGCGTCCTGCATCATCGCCTGCAGGTCGGCGTCGTTGACCACGCGCTGCTGTTCGCACAGCGCCTTGAACGCGTCGAAGGCGATGTTCAGTTCGGCCTCGTCCAGCACGTAGCCGAGCGCACGCAGGCGCTGCTCGACCGCGGCGCGGCCGCTGTGGCGGCCCAGCACCATCTGCGAGGACTCCCAGCCCACGTCTTCCGGGCGCATGATCTCGTAGGTGCCGCGGTGGCGCAGCATGCCGTGCTGGTGGATGCCCGACTCGTGGGCGAAGGCGTTGCCGCCGACGATCGCCTTGTTGCGCTGCACCGGCATGCCGACCAGGCGCTGCAGCAACTGCGAGGTGGCGACGATGCGCGGGGTGTGGATCGCGGTGTCCAGTTCGTAGAACGCGTTGCGCACCTTCAGCGCCATCGCGATCTCTTCCAGCGCGCAGTTGCCGGCGCGCTCGCCGATGCCGTTGATGGCGCATTCCACCTGCCGCGCGCCGCCTTCCACCGCGGCCAGCGAGTTGGCCACGGCCAGGCCCAGGTCGTTGTGGCAGTGCGCGCTGAACACCACCCGGTCGGCGCCGGGGACGCTGGCGATGATCCGCGCGAACATGCCGCGGATCTCTTCCGGGGTGGTGAAGCCGACCGTGTCGGGCAGGTTGATGGTGGTGGCGCCGGCGGCGATCGCCACGCTGGCGACCTCGGCCAGGAAATCCTCCTCGGTGCGGGTGGCGTCCTCGGCCGAGAACTCCACGTCGTCCACGTACTGGCGCGCCAGCGCGACGTGCTTGCGCACCGACTCCAGCACCTGCTCGCGGGTCATGCGCAGCTTGTGCTCGCGGTGCAGCGGGCTGGTCGACAGGAAGACGTGCAGGCGCGGATTGGCCGCCGCTTTCAGCGCCCGCGCCGAGGTCTCGATGTCGGCGGCCAGGCAGCGCGACAGCACCGCCAGGGTCGGGCCGCGCACTTCGCGGCCGATCAGCGCCATCGCCTCGCGGTCGGACTGCGAGCTGGCCGGGAAGCCGGTCTCGATGATGTCCACGCCCAGCTCGGCCAGGGCGCGCGCCATCACCAGCTTCTGCGGCGGGGTCATGCTGCAGCCGGGGGATTGCTCGCCGTCGCGCAGGGTGGTGTCGAAAATGCGGATGCGGGGGGTCTGGGAAGAAACGGAAGTGTTCACCAGATGGGTTCCTCTACGGCGGCGGTGGCTTGCGGATGGGGATGCGGGGACGCGGCGATGCGGGCAGGAGCGGGTGGGGCGGGACGTTGGCTACGAAGTCGCTCTGCGCTGCGGCGGCGCGGCTTGCGCGGCGGGCGCGGGCGCACCTCCGACAGCAGCGTCGCCAGCACGCCGGCGTCGATGTTGCCGCCGGACACCAC
The DNA here is from genome assembly GCF_000364645.1 of Xanthomonas sp. SHU 308. Taxonomy (NCBI): domain Bacteria; kingdom Pseudomonadati; phylum Pseudomonadota; class Gammaproteobacteria; order Lysobacterales; family Lysobacteraceae; genus Xanthomonas; species Xanthomonas sp. SHU 308. Next base: position 3,333 of record NZ_AQOK01000060.1, read on the forward strand.
CGCGCACTTGCGCTTGCCGGCGACGCGGCGCCCGGCCGCCAGGGCCAGCGCGCCGGCGCCCTCGGCGATGACGTGCTCCTCCAGCGCCAGGCGGACCAGCGTTTCGCGCAGTTCCGCCTCGCGCACGATCACCACGTCGTCGAGCAGGCTGGCGCACAGCCGGCGGGTGATGAACCCGGGGATTTTAACCTTGACGCCGTCGGCCAGGGTGGGCACCGGATCCACGGCGCGAACGTCGCCGCGGATCGCCCGCGCCATCGAGTCCACACCTTCGACCTGCGCGCCGACCACGCGCACGCCCTGCGAGCGCAGCGCCAGGGCCACGCCGGAGGCCAGGCCGCCGCCGCCGATCGGCACGATCACCACGTCCGGGGCGTGCGCGGCCAGCTCGATGCCGACCGTGCCCTGGCCGGCGATCACGTCCGGGTCGTCGAAGGCGGACAGGAAGCGGTAGCCGTTCTGCTCGGCCAGTTCGCGGGCGAAGGCGAAGGCCTCGTCGTAGCTGTTGCCGTGCTGGCGCACGGTGGCGCCCCAGTGCGCGACGCCGGCGATCTTGGTCTGCGGCGCGCCATGCGGCATCACCGTGATCGCCTGCACGCCCAGGCGGTGCGCGGCCCAGGCCACGCCCTGCGCGTGGTTGCCGGCGGAGGCGCAGATCACCGCGCGCTCGTCGCCGCGTTCCAGCCCGGCCAGCAGCGCATTGAGCGCGCCGCGGACCTTGTAGGAACCGGTGCGCTGCAGGTTTTCCAGTTTCAGCCAGACGCCGAAGCGCTCGGCGTAATGCACCGGCGTCGGCGGCAGATAGCGGCGCAGCCGCGCCTGCGCGGCCAGCACGTCGGCCACGCTGACGGCGACGTGGCCTACGTCCGGCTCCTGCGGGGTGGGGATGTTAGACATGCGGTCGGGACCCGCGGCCCGGGACCCGGGACCCGGGAAAAGCGGGTTCCCGGAGAAGCGACCTCCGTGGAAGAAGACACCTCCGCGCAGTCCTGGCTTTCGCGCGTCTCGCGCTGCGCCCGACGCCCGCGGCGACCGCCACGGGTCCCGGGTTCCGGGCCGCGGGTCCCGACCGCCTCATACCACCCCATCCAGCGCGGTCACGCGCACCGATTCGCAGTCGTAGACCTTCTCCATCTGCAGGCGCAGGGTCTCGCCGGGGCGGTTGCCGTCCACCACCAGTTGCAGGTGCCAGCGGCCGGCGTCCTCGGCCACCGGTGCGCCGCTGATCGAGATCGGCGCGAAGCCGCGGCGTTCGGCCATGCCGATCGCGCGCAGCAGGGCGCCGTCGATCGGTTTCAGCACCAGGTCAAGCTGGTAACGCATGTGTCGTCTCCTGGCGCTGGGCAGCGGGATTGCTTTCCAGCATGGTGCTGTTGGCGGTATTCGGCGGCACCAGCGGCCACACGTTGGCGCGCGCGTCGATGGCCACGTGCAGCAGCGCCGGGCCCGGCTGCGCCAGCAGCTCGGCCAGCGCGTCGTCGACCTCGCCGCGCGCGGTGATGCGCTTGGCCGGGATGCCGAACACCTGCGCCAGCGCGGCGAAATCCGGGTTGTCGGACAGGTCGATCTCGCTGTAGCGCTCGGCGAAGAACAGTTCCTGCCACTGCCGCACCATGCCCAGCGAACTGTTGTCCAGCAGCACGATCTTCACCGGCAGCTTGCAGCGGGCGATGGTGACCAGCTCCTGCACGTTCATCATGAAACTGCCGTCGCCGCTGACGAGTACCACGGTGCGGTCGTGGCAGGCGAACTGCGCGCCCATCGCCGCCGGCAGGCCGAAGCCCATGGTGCCCAGCGCGCCGCTGGTCAGGTGGTTGCGCGGGTGGTTGAAGCGGCAGTGCTGGGCGACCCACATCTGGTGCTGGCCGACGTCGCAGGCGATCACGGTGTCGGCCGGGGCCAGTTCGCTCAGCCGCTTCAGCAGGCCGGGCGCATAGATGTCCTGCCCGGGCGCGTCGTAGCGCGCGCCGAACTTCTCGCGATGGCCGACGCAGCGCGCGTGCCAGGCCTCGCAGGTGCTGGTCGCCGCGGACAGCGCACGCAGCGCCTGCGCCACGTCGCCGGGCACGGCGATGTCGGCCTGGCGCAGCTTGGAGATCTCGCAGGCGTCGGCGTCCAGGTGGATGACCCGCGCGAACGGCGCGAACTCGGCCAGCTTACCGGTGGCACGGTCGTCGAAGCGCGCGCCGACCACGATCAGCAGATCCGACTCCTGCACCGCCATGTTGGCGGCGCGGGTGCCGTGCATGCCGAGCATGCCCAGGTAATGCGGATGCGCGTGCGGCAATGCGCCCAGGCCGCGCAGGGTCAGCACGGTGGGGATGCGGGTGGCCTCGACGAACGCGCGGAACGCATCCACCGCATCGCCCAGGGCGATGCCGCCGCCGCCGTAGATCACCGGCTTCTCGGCGCCGGCGATCGCCGCCAGCGCCTCGGCCAGCACCGCGTCCTGCGGCGCCGGCGGGGTCGGCACCGCCGCCGGCACGTGCGCCGGCAGATGCGCGGCATCGGCCAGCTGCACGTCCTTGGGCAGGTCGATCAGCACCGGCCCCGGCCGCCCTTCGCGGGCGATGCGGAACGCGTCGCGCAGCACCTGCGGCAGGTCGTCCACGTGCCGCACCAGGAAGCTGTGCTTGACGATCGGCAGAGTCAACCCGAACACGTCCAGTTCCTGGAACGCGTCGGTACCCAGCAGCGGCGTGGCGACCTGCCCGGTCAGGCAGATCATCGGCACCGAGTCGAGCATCGCATCGGCGATGCCGGTGACCAGGTTGGATGCGCCCGGGCCGGATGTGGCGACGCACACGCCGACCCGTCCGCTGGCGCGGGCGTAGCCGTTGGCGGCCAGCGCCGCGCCCTGTTCGTGGCGGACCAGGATGTGCTTGAGCTGGCTGTCTACCAGCGCGTCGTAGAACGGCATGATGGTGCCGCCCGGATAGCCGAATAGCGTGTCCACGCCTTCGGCTTCCAGGGCCTGCGTCAGCCAGCGCGCGCCGTTGCGGGGCGTGCCGTGAGCGGAGGAGTTCATACGGTGGCGACCTTTCGGTGGAAGCGGGTGGGGGAGCCGCGGATTACGCGGCCTTGGTGCCGCCGGCGGCCGGTGCGGCAGCGGCGTCGCCGTTGAGCCACACCATCTTGGCGCGCAGCTGCTTGCCGACCGTTTCGATGGGGTGGTCCAGATCGGCCTGCTTGAACTTCTTGTAGTTCGGCAGGCCGGCGTCGTATTCGGCCACCCAGTTCTTGGTGAAGGTGCCGTTCTGGATGTCGGTCAGCACGTCGCGCATGCGCTCCTTGGTGGCCGCGTCGATCACCCGCGGGCCGCTGACGTAGTCGCCGTACTGCGCGGTCTCGGAGACGAACTCGAGCATGCGGGTGATGCCGCCTTCGTAGAACAGGTCGACGATCAGCTTCAGTTCGTGCAGCACTTCGTAGTAGGCGATTTCCGGCTGGTAGCCGGCTTCCACCAGCACTTCGAAGCCGGCCTGCACCAGCGACGAGGCGCCGCCGCACAGCACCGCCTGCTCGCCGAACAGATCGGTCTCGGTCTCTTCCTTGAAGGTGGTCTTGATCAGGTTGGCGCGCGCGCCGCCCAGGCCGGCGGCGTACTCCAGCGCGAACTGCTCGGCCTTGCCGCTCTTGTCCTGGTACACCGCCCAGATGCACGGCACGCCGCGGCCGATCTCGTACTCGCGACGCACCAGCGCGCCCGGGCCCTTCGGCGCGACCAGCACCACGTCCAGGTCGGCGCGCGGCTTGATCATGTCGAAGTGCACGTTCAGGCCGTGCGCGAACAGCAGGCAGGCGCCCTGCTTCATGTTCGGCGCCAGCACTTCTTCGTACAGCTTCTTCTGCACCATGTCCGGGGTCAGCACCGCGACCAGGTCGGCGTCCTTGACCGCCTCGGCGGGGCTCTTCACCACGAAGCCGTCGGCCTGCGCCTTGGCTTCGGTCGGGCCGCCGGCACGCAGGCCGATGGTGACGTCGAAGCCGGACTCGCGCAGGTTCAGCGCGTGCGCGCGGCCCTGGCTGCCGTAACCGACGATGGCGATCTTGGTGGTGGGCTGGGCGGAACTGGTCATTGTGCGGATGTCCTTGAACGGTGTTGGAGTGGAGAGGGGTCTTGCATTCGTGGTCACTGAAACGAAAAACCCCGCGCCGTTGCCGGTGCGGGGTCTGATCGAATCCTGGCTGCTTGTCGCTTACACGCCGGTTCGTCCCGCACTTGTGGGCGAGGTAATAAGCACGAGTACGAGGAGCGACGCAGCAGCGTCCGCGCGCAACGCGGCGGGCTGGCGGGTCGACTTCGGGCGGGTGTGGCGCTGCAACATGCAGCGAGATAACCATGGGCTTTGCGCGACTGTCAACTGTGTTGCGGGCCTCCGCGGGCGAATGTGCCGAAAGCCGCGCCAGCACTGCATGGTTACGCATGAAACGGAGGTGGCGCAGGCGACGAATGGCGCCAATTGCGCGGAAATCCGGCCTTTGCGATGGCGCGATGTGAGCGCCTGCGCGGCGGCACCCGCCGCACTCGGGTACGGTGGGCGTCCCCTGTTCTCCGGAGAGCCGCGCATGTCCGTTTCGCTTCCTTCCCTGGCGCGCCTGGCGCTCGCGCTGGCACTGGCGACGTCGGTGCCGGCGCAGGCCGCCGACCGCATCACCGGCCAGCCGTTCGCCACGCGCTCGGAAGTGATCGCCCCGCACGCCATGGCCGCCACCTCGCAGCCGCTGGCCACGCAGATCGCACTGGAGACCATGCGTGAGGGCGGCTCGGCGGTGGATGCGGCGATCGCCGCCAACGCCGCGCTGGGGCTGATGGAGCCGACCGGCAACGGCGTCGGTGGCGACCTGTTCGCCATCGTCTGGGATCCGAAGACGCAGAAGCTGTACGGTTACAACGGCTCCGGCCGTTCGCCGAAGGCGCTGACCCTGGCCGAGTTCCAGCGCCGCGGGTTGAAGGAGATCCCGGCCACCGGTCCGCTGCCGGTCTCGGTGCCCGGTGCGGTCGACGGCTGGTTCGCGCTGCACGAACGTTTCGGGCGCAGGACGATGGCGCAGAACCTGGCGCCGGCGATCCGCTACGCCCGCGACGGCCATCCGGTGGCCGAGACCATCGCCTACTACTGGGATCGCTCGGTGCCGCGGCTGTCGCAGTACCCCGGCTTCAAGGAGCAGTTCACCATCGACGGCCACGCCCCGCGCAAGGGCGAGCTGTGGAAGAACCCGAACCTGGCCGACACCCTGCAGCAGATCGCCGACGGCGGCCGCGACGCGTTCTACAAGGGCCCGATCGCGCGCACCATCGATGCCTACTTCAAGGCCAACGGCGGCTTCCTGCGCTACGAGGATCTGGCCAGCCACCACGGCGAATGGGTCGAGCCGGTGTCCACCAACTACCGCGGCTACGACGTGTGGGAACTGCCGCCCAACAGCCAGGGCATCGCCGCGCTGCAGATGCTCAACATCCTGGAGGGCTACGACTTCTCCAGGATCCCGTTCGGCTCGGCCGAGCACGTGCACCTGTTCACCGAAGCGAAGAAGCTGGCCTTCGCCGATCGTGCGCGCTTCTACGCCGACCCGGCGTTCCAGCCGGCGCCGCTGGCGCGGCTGATCTCCAAGGACTACGCCGCGCAGCGGCGCGCGCTGATCTCGATGGACCGCGCGCTGCAGGAAGTGCAGCCGGGCACGCCGAAGCAGTTGGAAGAGGGCGACACCATCTACCTGACCGTCGCCGATGCCGACGGCATGATGGTGTCGCTGATCCAGTCCAACTACCGCGGCATGGGCAGCGGCATGGCGCCGCCGGGGCTGGGCTTCATCCTGCAGGACCGCGGCGAGATGTTCGTGCTGCAGAAGGACCATCCCAACGGCTACGCGCCGGGCAAGCGTCCGTTCCAGACCATCATCCCCGCGTTCGTGACCAAGGACGGCAAGCCGTGGCTGAGCTTCGGCGTGATGGGTGGGGCGATGCAGCCGCAGGGCCACGTGCAGATCCTGATGAACCTGATCGATTTCCACATGAACCTGCAGGAGGCCGGCGACGCGCCGCGGATCCAGCACGACGGCTCCACCGAGCCGACCGGGCAGGCCACGGCGATGCGCGACGGCGGCGAGCTGAACCTGGAAACCGGCTTCGCCTACGACACCATCCGCGAACTGATGCGCAAGGGTCATCGGGTGATCTTCGCCGACGGGCCGTACGGCGGTTACCAGGCCATCGCGCGCGACCCGGACAGCGGCGTGTACTACGGCGCTTCGGAAAGCCGCAAGGACGGGCAGGCCGCCGGCTACTGAGGCCGGCCGCGCGCGGGGGCGTTCATTCCTGTGCGCGGGGCGCCGCCGCGTCTGCGTCGTCCCGCGCCGCCTGTTCACGCGCGATCCAGGCCTCGATCATGTGCCTGGCGCGTTGCGCCTGGCGGCGTTGGCGGTTGGACTCGGCATCGAGCACGCGGTACAGCGACACGATCACCAGCACCATCAGCAAGGCGAACGGCAGCGCCGCGATGGTGATCACGCCCTGCAGCGCATCCAGGCCGCCGGCCAGCAACAGCACCGCGGCGATCAGCGCCACCGCCACGCCCCACACCAGCTTGCGCGCCAGCGGCGGGTCGCCGGCCTCGTCGGTGGACATGCTGGCCAGCACCAGCACCGCCGAATCGGCGGAACTGACGAAGAAGATCATCAGCAGCAACAACGCCACGCTCGACAGCAGCAGCGACCCCGGCAGGCTGTCGAACAGGGTGAACAGCACCGTCTCGTAGCCGTTGTGCAGCGCCTGCAGCATGTCCACGTGGCCGAACAGCTGCGACCACAGCGCGGTGCCGCCGAACACCGAAAACCACAGGAAGCCGAGCAGGGTCGGCGCCAGCACCACGCCGACGACGAATTCGCGCACGCTGCGGCCGCGCGAGACGCGGGCGATGAACGCGCCGACGAACGGCGCCCAGGCGATCCACCAGGCCCAGTAGAAGATGGTCCAGTCGGCCACCCAGCGGTCGCCGGAGAACGGCGACATGCGCAGGCTCATCGTCACCAGTTGATTGAGGTAGGCGCCGAGCGTGGTGGTGAAGGTGTCGAAGATGAAGCCGGTGGGGCCGAGCACCAGCACCGCGGCCAGCAGCAGTGCCGCCAGCGCCAGGTTGATGTTGGACAGCCACTTGATGCCGCGTTCCACACCGGTGCTGGTGGACAGCATGTACAGCACGAAGGCCACGCCGATCACCGTCAACTGCAACGGCACTCCGGCGTGCACCCCGAACACGCGCTGCACGCCGGCAGCGATCTGGATGGTGCCGAAGCCCAGGGTGGTCGCCACGCCGACCGCGGTGGCGACCACCGCGGCGATGTTCACGCACTGCCCGATCCAGCCGCGGTGATGGCGGCCGATGACCGGCTGCAGGATGTCGCTGATCAGCCCGCGGCCGTTGCGGTTGTACTGGAACCAGGCCATCGCAAGCCCGATCAGCGCATACACCGCCCAGGGATGCAGGCCCCAGTGGAAGAAGGCGTAGCGCATCGACGCGCGTGCCGCCTGCATGCTCTCCGGCGCCAGCCCCTCCGGCGGTTTGAGGAAATGCGAGATCGGCTCGGCCGCACCCCAGAACACCAGGCCGATGCCCATGCCGGCGGCGAACAACATCGACAGCCAGCTCCCGCGCGAGAAATCCGGCTCGGCGTCTTCGCCGCCGATGCGCAGGTTGCCGAAGCGACCGAACGCCAGGTACAGCAGGAAGCTCAGGGTCAGGAACACGATCAGCAGGTACAGCCAGCCGGCGCTGCGGATCACGTCGGTCAGCGCGGTCTGCACCACGTCATTGAAGGGGCCGGGGGCAACGCCGGCGATCAGGACCAGCAGCGCCACCAAGGCGATGGAAATGCGGAACACCATGGGGGCGTGTCTCCAGTCGTGGAACGGATGAGAGGCGCTACGGCCGTCAGACCGACCCACGGCAAACGGGCGGGGAGACGACGCAGCGGGTCTGCACCGGCGTCGCGTCGCGCCCATGGCGTGTGGCCTGCCGCATCGCAGTGCCGGTGCACTGCACGGTCGCGCCACATCGAACGTTTGGCGCCAAATCCAGGAGCGGTCGGGCGTTGCGATGGCCCCATGTTCGCGAAGACGACGTCATGGTCGTGTCGTCGGCAGGTCTGCCGATGCGCATCCCTTGCATGATGGTGATCCCGGTTGGAGCGTGTGTCGCTGCGAGGGCGCGGCAGGAGCCGATACCATGGCCGCAGCACTGAGGAAGACGCCGATGGCCTTGTTCTCACGCAGTCCCGATGCCGACGCCGCGCCCGTTGCCGGTTTGCCGGATGCCCCGATCGCCTTGTTGCGGCTGGAGTCCGATGGTCGCGTGAGCGCCGCCAACCGCGCCGCCCTGGATCTGCTGGGGATGCCGGCCGAGACCTTGCTCGGCGCCACCAGCGAGGCGGTCTGGGGCTTGCCGCTGTCCGCCCTGGTCGACAGCGAAGGCAGTTGGCAGGCGCCGGGGGGCGATCCCGCGCGCCGCGTGCGCTACCAGCGCGACCGCGATCGTGGCGGCCAAGGCTGGCTGCTGTCGCTGCCGCATCCGGAAACCGCGGCACTGTTGCGCGACGTCGCGCTGCTCGCCGAGGGCCAGCCGCAGGGTGCGACCAGCCCGGCGCTGCAGGCGCTGGCGCAGCGGATCCAGGAGGGGGCGGTGGCGCAGACGCTGCTGGATCGGGTCGGCGAGCGGCTGACCGGCTGCGATCTGGATCTGGGGCTGCAGACGCCGCTGTCGGCGCAGGAGGCCGAGGCGATGCCGGGACGGCGCCTGTCGGCCGGCTTCGGCAACCTGGCCGAGGCGATCCGCCAGGCGGTGGCACTGTCGCTGCAGATCGCCGCCGACGTGCCGCACGTGGTCGCCGAGAACGACGAACTGGCGCGGCAATCGCAGACCCAACTGGATGCGCTGCAGACGGTGCTCGCCACCACCCGGCAATTGCTGCAGAGCCTGCACGAGATGGACCGCGACCTGCGCGCGGTGATCGCGGTGGCGGCCAGCGCAGACGACAGCGCCCGCCAGGGTGTGGAGGCGGCGCGCATCCTCGGCCATGCGATGCAGGAGGTGGCGCGGCGTTCGGCACGCGCCAACCAGGTCATCGAGGTGATCGATGCGGTCGCGTTCCAGACCAACATCCTCTCGATCAACGCCAGCATCGAAGCGGTGCATGCCGGCCCGGCCGGGCGCGGTTTCGCGGTGGTCGCCACCGAAATCCGGCAACTCGCCGAACGCGCCGCCACCGCGGCACGCGACGTGCGCAGCATCATCGGCGAGACCGGCGCCGCCCTGCAGGACAGTGCGGCCTCGGCGCAGCGCACCGAGCAGGTGCTGGGCGGCATCGGCGAATTGCTCGGTCGCGCCAGTGCGGCGATGGAGGCGGTGGCCGGCCGCATCGCCACGCAGAGCGGGGAGATCGGCGGCATCGACCGTGCCATCGAGCACGTGGTCGGGCTCAGCCGCAGCAATCTGCAGCACGCCGCGCAGGTGGTGCAGCGCAGCGCCGACCTGGCCGCGGGCAGCGACACCCTGCACGACTGCGTGAACCTGTTCCGCCTGCCCGCCGATCCGATGCGCCAGCCACGGCATGCGCGCGTGCGCGATCTGGCCCAGGCCGCTGCGGTCAGCGTCGGCCAGGCCTTCGAGGCAGCGCTGATACGCGGGCGCATCGGCGAGGAGGCGCTGTTCTCCACCGAGTACGTGCCGATCCCCGGCATCGACCCACCCAAGTACCGTACCGCGTTCGATGCGCTGTGCGACGAACTGTTGCCGCCGCTGCAGGAGCCGCTGCTGGCCGCGCATCCGTGGATCGTGTTCGCGATCTGCGCGAACGTCGACGGTTACGTGCCGACCCACAATCTGCGCTTCAGCCAGCCGCTCAGTGGCGACCGCGCGCGCGACCTGGTCGGCAACCGCAGCAAGCGCATCTTCGCCGACCGGGTCGGCCGCAATGTCGGCCGCCACACCGAGCCCTATCTGCTGCAGGTGTATCGGCGCGATACCGGGCAGATCCTGTTCGACCTGTCGGTGCCGGTGCATGTCCGCGGGCGCCACTGGGGCGGCTTGCGCGTGGCCTACATGCTGGAATGAGCCGGCGCGCGCGTTGGCAAAAAAAATGCCGCCGGCAGCGCCGGCGGCGATGAGAGAGAGCTCTGATTCTTGTGCGCGCAGGCTAGGCCGGTCACGTGGCCGCGGTTTGTCGCCGGCGCCGTCGCGTGTGGCGGCGCTGACACATGCGCGCGGCGGCTGTGCCGGCGTTCAGCCGCATCGATTGGCGGCGAGCGGCGGAAACGGGTCTAATAGCCGCAGAAGCGGGGGTACCGTCGGCGCAGGCCGCGGTTGAGACAGTCCCTTCGAACCTGATCCGGTTGATACCGGCGTAGGGAAGCTTCGCAAGTCCGCTGCGGGCGCGTGCGCGTCCGGGGCGGGCCCGCGCCGCCGCTTCGTCCGAGATGCGAGTCCGCTCGCACCCGTCCCGCTTCCCCTGCGGGTCACTTGAACCAGGACGAACGCCGATGAACGCCGTACCCAATCCGCTGCAGCAGCAGACCGACACCTTGTCCGCGGCGGTGACCCGCCCGATCCCCGGTTCGCGCAAGATCTTCGTGCAGGGCTCGCGCGCCGATCTGCAGGTGCCGATGCGCGAGATCGCGCTGACCCGCACGCCCACCGTGTTCGGCGGCGAGGAAAATGCCCCGATCACCGTCTACGACACGTCCGGGCCGTACACCGACCCGCAGGCGCGGATCGATCTCGGCGCCGGCCTGGCGCCGCTGCGCGCCGCCTGGATCGCCGAGCGCGGCGACAGCGTGGCGCTGGCCGGGCTCAGTTCGCAGTTCGGGCGCGCGCGCGAGGACGATGCGCGCCTGCAGGCGGTGCGCTTCCCGGCGAGGCGTCTGCCGCGACGCGCCCGCGACGGCGCCAACGTCACCCAGATGCACTACGCACGGCGCGGCATCGTCACCCCGGAAATGGAGTTCGTGGCGATCCGCGAGAACCAGCGCCTGCAGGACCTGCGCGATGCGCAATTGCGCGTGCAGCATCCCGGCGAAGCGTTCGGCGCCGCCATCCCGCGGCAGATCACGCCCGAGTTCGTGCGCGACGAGATCGCCCGCGGCCGCGCCATCCTGCCGTGCAACATCAACCATCCGGAAAGCGAGCCGATGATCATCGGCCGCAACTTCCTGACCAAGATCAACGCCAACATCGGCAACAGCGCGGTCAGTTCCGGCATCGCCGAGGAAGTGGAGAAACTGGTGTGGGCGATCCGCTGGGGCGGGGACACGGTGATGGACCTGTCCACCGGTAAGCACATCCACGAGACTCGCGAATGGATCGTGCGCAACTCGCCGGTGCCGATCGGCACCGTGCCGATCTACCAGGCGCTGGAGAAGGTGGATGGCCGCGCCGAGGAACTGACCTGGGAAATCTTCCGCGACACCCTGATCGAGCAGGCCGAACAGGGCGTGGACTACTTCACCATCCATGCCGGCGTGCTGCTGCGCTACGTGCCGCTGACCGCCAAGCGCGTCACCGGCATCGTCTCGCGCGGCGGCTCGATCCTGGCCAAGTGGTGCCTGGCGCATCATCGCGAGAACTTCCTCTACACCCACTTCGAGGACATCTGCGAGATCATGAAGGCCTACGACGTGGCCTTTTCGCTGGGCGACGGCTTGCGCCCGGGCTGCATCGCCGACGCCAACGACGCCGCCCAGTTCGGCGAGCTGGAAACGCTGGGCGAACTGACCAGGCTCGCCTGGAAGCACGACGTGCAGACCATGATCGAGGGCCCCGGCCACGTGCCGATGCAATTGATCAAGGAGAACATGGACAAGCAGCTGCGCGAGTGCGGCGAGGCGCCGTTCTACACGCTGGGGCCGCTGACCACCGACATCGCGCCCGGCTACGACCACATCACCTCGGCGATCGGCGCGGCGATGATCGGCTGGTTCGGCACCGCGATGCTGTGCTACGTCACGCCCAAGGAGCATCTGGGCCTGCCCAACCGCGCCGACGTGCGCGACGGCATCATGGCCTACAAGATCGCCGCGCACGCCGCGGACCTGGCCAAGGGCCACCCCGGCGCGCAGGTGCGCGACAACGCCTTGTCCAAGGCGCGCTTCGAGTTCCGCTGGGACGACCAGTTCCATCTCGGCCTGGATCCGGAGAAGGCGCGCGAGTTCCACGACGAGACCCTGCCCAAGGACGCGCACAAGCTGGCGCATTTCTGTTCGATGTGCGGACCGCACTTCTGTTCGATGAAGATCACCCAGGACGTGCGCGACTACGCGGCCGAGCACGGGGTCGATGCGGAAGCGGCGCTGCAGGCCGGCATGGCCGAGAAGTCGGCGCAGTTCCTGGCGGCTGGCGCGCAGGTGTACCGCGCCGAGTGAGCGCACGGCGGTCGGCGCCGCAGGGCGCCGCCGCCACTGCCGACATGGACCTGGCCGTGCGTGGGTGTGCGGCGTGCGCCGCGATCATGACGACGGCGTCATCCACGCGCGCGTCTATGATGCGCGCTGGGTCGCCACAGGGAATGTCTCATGCTGCGCTATGCGTTCGCGCTGCGTCGCCATCCGTCCGCGCTGTTGCTCGCGGTGCAACTGCTGGGCGTGCTGCTGTATCCCTGGATGGAGGACACCGCGGCCGGGCGCGCGCTGTTCGGCTCCTTCGGCATCGTGGTGCTGGCGCTGGCGTTGTGGGTGGTCAACCGCGGACCCTCGGCGCTGTGGATCGCCTGTTGCCTGGCGCTGCCGTCGGTGGCGCTGTCGATCGCCGCGGCGCTGCTCGGCAATCCGGCGATGACCGCCTGGGCGCAATTGCTGGAAAGCCTGCTGTACTTCTATACCGCCGGCAGCCTGATCGCCTACATGCTGCAGGACCACGTGGTCACTCGCGACGAGCTCTATGCGGCCGGCGCCACCTTCACGCTGCTGGCCTGGGCCTTCGCGTTCGTCTTCGCGGTGTGCCAGCAATGGCTGCCGGGCAGCTTCACCGCGGCCGTGGACGCGGCCTCGCCGCGGACCTGGATGGAATTGCTGTATCTGAGTTTCAGCGTGCTCTCGGGCGTGGGCCTGAGCGATGTCGTGCCGGTGCAGCCGTTCGCCCGCGCGCTGGTGATGATCGAACAGTTCGCCGGCGTGATGTACATCGCCTTGGTGGTGTCGCGATTGATTGGGCTCAGCGTCACACGCCACATGAAGACGTGAACGTGGCGTAAAAAAAGCGCGCCCAGGGGCGCGCAGTCATGGAGCGATTATGTGAATTTCGTCGGCGGAGAGAGAGCCTGAATGCGTCGTCGCGGCTAGCGGCGGCGACGACTAGAGTAGAATCCAGCGACATGCAGTGCTTGGCGGCATCCGCTGCCTCGCTTTGCCGAGTTTGCTCGTTGGCTCTCGCTGCGAGCCGTACGTGGCTGCGTCGCCGCCGCATCTGCGACACTTCCGTCACGGCGTTTTCTTCGTTGTCCAACACCATGTCTTCTTCATCGTCCGCCACATCGACGCTTCCGCAACGGATGCAGGTCGGCGATTGTCTGGTGCTGCTGTCTTTGCGGGAAGTGCATGCGCCGCGCGCGCGCCGGCCGCAACGGCTCACGCCCAAGGCGATGGGTGTGCTGCGGGTGTTGCTGGCGCAACCGGGTCAAGTGGTGGAGCGCGAGGCGCTGTTGGCGCAGGTCTGGCCGGACACGCAACCGACCAACGATGTGGTGACGCAGGCCATCACCCAATTGCGCAAGGCGTTCGCGGCCGGCGTGCGCGGCGAGGCTCCGGTGTACATCGAGACCCTGGCCAAGTCCGGCTACCGCCTGGTGGCACCGGTACAGGCCTTGCCGGATGTCGAGGTCGAGGCGGGCGCGGCGGCGGCTCCATCGCTGGACACGGACGCCGCCACGGAGACGGCTGCGGCGCGTGTTCCGGCCATCGCCCCTGCGGCGCGGCGGCGCGCGCCGTCATGGCTCGCCGCCG